>NZ_LN831785.1:297500-521830 GCF_001375675.1 Massilibacterium senegalense
ATCGATGTTTCTTTCTCTTCCTCTGGGTACTTAGATGTTTCAGTTCCCCAGGTTACCTTCTTTACGCTATGAATTCACGTAAAGATACTATCCGATTAAGGATAGTGGGTTTCCCCATTCGGAAATCTCCGGATCAAAGCTTACTTACAGCTCCCCGAAGCATATCGCTGTTCGTTGCGTCCTTCATCGGCTCCTAGTGCCAAGGCATCCACCGTGCGCTCTTTATAGCTTAACCTAAATAATTCTAAGATCGGTTTTTGTACGATGAATCTCGACTATATCATATAATCAAAATATCAATGATTCGTTATTTGGTTTTCAAAGAACAACAACCCGCCTTAAGCGGATTTTTATTATATCACTCACTTTCTTAAAAAGAAAGCGGTAATTTTTGAGAGATATCCTCTCAAAACTAAACAAACGTCTAAGCAGTCAATCTAAAGATTGAAAATGTTTTTGTAAAAGAGCGATGCTCTTTGTATATTCCTTAGAAAGGAGGTGATCCAGCCGCACCTTCCGATACGGCTACCTTGTTACGACTTCACCCCAATCATCTACCCCACCTTCGGCGGCTGGTTCCAAAAGGTTACCTCACCGACTTCGGGTGTTGCAAACTCTCGTGGTGTGACGGGCGGTGTGTACAAGGCCCGGGAACGTATTCACCGCAGCATGCTGATCTGCGATTACTAGCGATTCCGACTTCATGCAGGCGAGTTGCAGCCTGCAATCCGAACTGAGAGTGACTTTATGGGATTAGCTCCGCCTTGCGACTTCGCGACCCTTTGTATCACCCATTGTAGCACGTGTGTAGCCCAAGTCATAAGGGGCATGATGATTTGACGTCATCCCCACCTTCCTCCGGTTTGTCACCGGCAGTCACCTTAGAGTGCCCAACTAAATGCTGGCAACTAAGATCAAGGGTTGCGCTCGTTGCGGGACTTAACCCAACATCTCACGACACGAGCTGACGACAACCATGCACCACCTGTCACCTTGTCCCCCGAAGGGGAAAACTCTATCTCTAGAGCGTGCAAGGGATGTCAAGACTTGGTAAGGTTCTTCGCGTTGCTTCGAATTAAACCACATGCTCCACCGCTTGTGCGGGCCCCCGTCAATTCCTTTGAGTTTCAGTCTTGCGACCGTACTCCCCAGGCGGAGTGCTTAGTGCGTTAGCGACAGCACCGAGGGTTGGACCCCCCGACACCTAGCACTCATCGTTTACAGCGTGGACTACCAGGGTATCTAATCCTGTTCGCTCCCCACGCTTTCGCGCCTCAGCGTCAGTTGCAGACCAGAGAGTCGCCTTCGCCACTGGTGTTCCTCCATATCTCTACGCATTTCACCGCTACACATGGAATTCCACTCTCCTCTTCTGCACTCAAGCTTTCCAGTTTCCAATGACCCTCCACGGTTGAGCCGTGGGCTTTCACATCAGACTTAAGAAGCCGCCTGCGCGCGCTTTACGCCCAATAATTCCGGATAACGCTTGCCACCTACGTATTACCGCGGCTGCTGGCACGTAGTTAGCCGTGGCTTTCTGGTTAGGTACCGTCAAGGTACCGCCCTATTTGAACGATACTTGTTCTTCCCTAACAACAGAGTTTTACGATCCGAAGACCTTCATCACTCACGCGGCGTTGCTCCGTCAGACTTTCGTCCATTGCGGAAGATTCCCTACTGCTGCCTCCCGTAGGAGTTTGGGCCGTGTCTCAGTCCCAATGTGGCCGATCACCCTCTCAGGTCGGCTACGCATCGTTGCCTTGGTAGGCTGTTACCCTACCAACTAGCTAATGCGCCGCGGGCCCATCCTTAAGTGATAGCCGAAGCCATCTTTTATCATTAGACCATGCGGTCTAATCAGTTATCCGGTATTAGCACCGATTTCTCGATGTTATCCCAGTCTTAAGGGCAGGTTGCCCACGTGTTACTCACCCGTCCGCCGCTAACCTCAAAGGAGCAAGCTCCTCGTCGGTTCGCTCGACTTGCATGTATTAGGCACGCCGCCAGCGTTCATCCTGAGCCAGGATCAAACTCTCAAATAAAAGTTTTACGTTGACTCTTTAGAATTGACTAGAGATGCATTTTATACAAATTGTATATCGTACATTCTATTGCTTGACGTTTCGTTTAGTTTTCAAAGGACATTCATGGTGGGCCTAAGTGGACTCGAACCACCGACCTCACGCTTATCAGGCGTGCGCTCTAACCAGCTGAGCTATAGGCCCATGGAGCGGGTGATGGGAATCGAACCCACGACATCAGCTTGGAAGGCTGAGGTTTTACCATTAAACTACACCCGCGTTATACTATGATATTCTGACTGGTCGGGAAGACAGGATTCGAACCTGCGACCCCATGGTCCCAAACCATGTGCTCTACCAAGCTGAGCTACTTCCCGTTTATATGGCGCGCCCTGGAAGATTCGAACTCCCGACCTTTTGATCCGTAGTCAAACGCTCTATCCAGCTGAGCTAAGGGCGCATTTAAGCGACTTATACATAGTAACATGATTCATTATTTTAAGTCAAGAGATTTTAAAAAGTTTTTTAAAAAGTTTTTTTGGTGCGGCCGAGAGGACTTGAACCTCCACGGGGTCGCCCCCACTAGGCCCTCAACCTAGCGCGTCTGCCATTCCGCCACGACCGCACATACACAAAGATGGTGAGCCATGGAGGATTCGAACCTCCGACCCTCTGATTAAAAGTCAGATGCTCTACCGACTGAGCTAATGGCTCAAAATGGTTGGGCTAGCTGGATTCGAACCAACGCATGACGGAGTCAAAGTCCGTTGCCTTACCGCTTGGCTATAGCCCAATAGTAAAATGGCGGTCCCGACGGGAATCGAACCCGCGATCTCCTGCGTGACAGGCAGGCATGTTAACCGCTACACCACGGGACCTTTTTTCGAAATAAAAAGACGCTACATGCGTCATATGAATGGTGGAGGATGACGGGTTCGAACCGCCGACCCTCTGCTTGTAAGGCAGATGCTCTCCCAGCTGAGCTAATCCTCCACAAATTGTTCAATTAGAACGATGAATGTAAAAAGTATAATCACCTATTGGTAGTTTTGGTTAAAATGTTGGTAATTTGAATTATAATGGTGACCCGTATGGGATTCCGACGTACATTTATGTACTAGTCCAGCGCCGATAGGCTACTGGGGAACCCTGGTGAGAATCCACCGATTTACTTAAGTTTGAAATGGTGACCCGTACGGGATTCGAACCCGTGTTACCGCCGTGAAAGGGCGGTGTCTTAACCGCTTGACCAACGGGCCAATATAATGGCGGAGAAAGAGGGATTTGAACCCTCGCGCCGGTTACCCGACCTACTCCCTTAGCAGGGGAGCCCCTTCAGCCTCTTGGGTATTTCTCCATGGCTCCACAGGTAGGATTCGAACCTACGACCGATCGGTTAACAGCCGATAGCTCTACCACTGAGCTACTGTGGAATATCTGTAAGACAATATATATTGTAAACAAGTAAAACCCATTTTGTCAACTACTTTTTTTATATCTCGTAGCGACTTCTATAATTTATCACATTCTTAAAATGCGTGTCAATCTTTTTTTAATAAAAATATCTTCCCTCGACATTTCCCGCAAACATACTTATCTGTATTTATCTTTCGTTTCCTATGATAAACTTGGCTGCAATTCATACATTGGTATATATGGATTGTTGTGTTTTTTTTATTTTTTTGTGGTAACGACTTGCAGTACCTTGGTGCATTTACTTGTTTTGATAATTGTTTAAAATCTCGGTCACAGTGTCTGTAACCTTTTCCTTCTATATGCAAATGATAATGACATAACTCATGTTTAATAATAGTAATAATTTCTGTCTCCCCGAAAAATTGATAAAACTTCGGATTCACTTCAATATGATGCGTTCTTAATAAGTATCGCCCACCAGTCGTCCTTAAACGAAAATTAAAATATGCTTGATGAATAAACGGACGAGAAAAAAACTGTAAAGAAATTGTTTCTGTTAATCGTTGTAATTCATCATTTGTCATTTCTTAATCTCCTTTTTATCACTTAAAAAAAGAAGTACAATGCAAACGCATCATACTTCCCCCATTTTAACACGAACAGGAACCATCGACAAAGAAACACGTTGTCTCGACACATCAATACTTTCTACCCATACCCGCACAATATCCCCAACATGCACAATTTCAGATGGATGTCGTACATATCGTTCACTCATTTTAGATAGATGTACAAGTCCATCATTTTTTAAGCCAATATCTACAAATGCACCGAAGTCAACAACGTTACGAACTGTTCCTTCTAATTCCATTCCTGCTGTTAAGTCTTCTAATTGTAAGATATCGGTTCGCAATAGCGGTTTCGCTACTTCGTCACGAGGATCTCGTTCTGGTTGTACTAATGCATCTAAAATGTCCTTTAAGGTTAAAGAACCAATAACTTCTGATTCCACTAATTCATCAAAAGATGTTTTATTTACCGCTTCTTTTAATTCATCCATCCCTAACTTGTCTGTATCTAAATGAATTTTTCCCAATATTTGTTGTGCGATATGATACGATTCAGGGTGAATCGCCGTACGGTCTAACGGTTCAACCCCATCCGTAATGCGCAAAAATCCGATACATTGTTCGTACGTTTTAGCGCCTAAACGCGGAATTTTCTTCAATTGCTTACGATTCATAAATTTACCGTTTTCTTCTCGATATTTTACGATGTTTTGCGCCACCGTTTTTGTTAATCCCGAAACATATTGTAACAAAGCAACCGAAGCGGTATTAACATTTACTCCTACTTGATTCACTACTGTTTCCACAACAAAAGATAACGACTCACCTAATCGTTTTTGTGAAACATCATGTTGGTATTGTCCGATTCCTACTGATTTAGGGTCAATTTTCACTAACTCAGCTAATGGATCTTGCAAACGTCTCGCGATAGAAATAGCACTCCGTTCTTCTACTTGCAAGTCAGGAAACTCTTCCCTTGCCACGTCAGAGGCAGAATAAACACTAGCACCCGCCTCATTCACAATGCAATAATAAATCTCTTTTTTTTGTTCTTTTAACACGTCACTCACAAATTGTTCCGTTTCCCTTGAAGCTGTTCCATTCCCGATAGCAATCATTTCAATTGGAAACTCTTTTAATAACGATAAAAAGCTCTGTGCTGCTTCTTGCTTTTTATTTACTGGAGGATGCGGATAAATAACTGTTTTCTTCAAAAATTTACCCGTTTCATCTACAACGGCTAATTTACAACCTGTACGAAAGGCAGGGTCTACTCCTAATACCATCTTCCCTTTTAAAGGAGGTTGTAGAAGCAAATGTTTTAAATTCATCGCAAAAATGACGATTGCTTGTTCTTCTGCTTCTTCCGTTAATTGCTTTCGCAATTCTCGCTCAATCGATGGAGCGATTAAACGCTTATAGCCATCTTCAATAGCTTCTTTCACTAAAGGAACAGAAGAACCGGTATGATATTGTATCACCTTTCGTTCTATTTTAGCGATTACTTCTTTTTCTGGTAAGACAAGTGAAACTTTGAGTATTTTTTCTTTTTCGCCTCGATTAATCGCTAATGTGCGATGCGAAACCATTTTTTGAATTGGCTCTTCAAAGTCATAATATAATTCGTATACTTTTTTCTCATCTAACGTCTCATCTTTTACCGTTGATTTCAATTTTCCTTTTTTTTGTGTTTCAAATCGAATAAGATTACGAATAGCGGGATCATCTGAAACGAATTCTGCGATAATATCTTTCGCGCCTTGCAACGCATCTTCTATCGTATGCACTTCTTTTTCTTTATTTACATAAGATGCAGCAAGCGTATCAATAGGTTCTTTTGAAAATGTTAATAATGATTGCGCTAACGGTTCTAACCCTTTTTCTTTCGCTTCTGTTGCTTTTGTTCGTCGTTTCTGACGATATGGACGATATATATCTTCTAATTCTTGAAGTTTACTTGCTTTTTCTATTTTTCGTTTCAAGTCTTCGGTTAATTTCCCTTGTTCTGCAATTAACCGAATAACTTCTTGTTTACGCTCCTCAAGACTGTTGATATATTCCCACTTTTCTACAATATCTCGAATCGCTACCTCATCTAAATTACCTGTCCATTCTTTACGATACCTAGCAATAAACGGAACGGTGTTTCCTTCTTCGATTAAACCGATTACCGCCTTCATTTGTTTTAGTGTGTACGGTAATTCTTTTTTCATTTGTTTCAGATAACGTTCCTCCAAAAAAACCACCTCATCTTCTTTTCATACGTCACAAAAAAACCTCCGAATGAGCAAACGGAGGCTATTAATAAAATTTCCCAATCAACAATGTAACATCATCTTTTCGATTTACTTTTTGTTCCGTTAAACGATAAAAATAATCCAGCATATTGACAGAATATGATTTAATCATACCGACCGCTTCTTTCGTAAACCAAGAAGGCTGAACCCCGTCTGAATATAGAAGGAAGACGACATTACTTATCAGTTGAAATGTTTGCAATTTAAATTTTTGCATTCGCCCTGATAAATAACCTGGTACGGGAATAGGTCGAATGAGAGAGCCATCCGGTAAAACAAATACTAAACGAATATTACCAATACTAGAGTATTCGACTTTTTTCGTTTTGTAAAAGTACTTAAACACCGTTACGACCGCGCCGCGTTGATCACGCACCGCTTCGTTACACCTTTCCATCATCTTTAAAAGGGGTGCTGTATGATATGTACGAATTGTCTGAATGACGGTGTTTGCAGCTTCTTTTGCACTTTTTCCACTACCGAGCCCATCTACCATCACACATAAACAATAGTCTTCTTCTTCTAATAAAAGATATTCGTCACCAGACTCTGTATTCCCTGCCTTTGGTTTTTGAAATCCTTTAGCTGTCATATATGAAGATACGAACTCTTTAATCATTACAAACACTCCGTTGGTTCCGCCTGAATCGCCTCTCGTAATTTCTTAAGGGCTCTACGTTGCAAGCGAGAAACGTGCATTTGTGAAATTCCTAATTTTTCGCCTGTTTCCTTTTGGCTTAAATTTTGAAAGTACGTACAATTTAATATTTCACGTTCACGTTCTGACAATACTCGGAATGCTTTTCCTAATAACATTTGACGATTTACCGTTTCGAATCCATCTTCTTCTCGGCCTACTAAGTCTAGAAGGGTAACAGTACTTCCTTCTTGATCGGCTTCTAACGTACTGTCTACCGATAACGCTTGATAGCTTTTTCCCATTTCCATCGTTTCTAAAATTTCTTCTTCTGTCACTTCTAAGTACACGGCTAGTTCTGTTACTGTAGGTGACCGTTGAAGTTTTGTCGTTAATTCTTCTACCGCTCGTTTAATTCGTGGCCCGAGTTCTTTAATTCGTCGCGGAACATGTACACTCCACGTTTTATCTCGAATGTAACGTTTAATTTCACCGACGATTGTTGGAACCGCAAATGATTCAAAACTTCTTCCAAAAGAAGGATCATATCGACTAAAAGAAGCAAGTAGTCCTATCATTCCAACTTGAACTAAATCATCATGGATTCCTTTACCTTTAGAGAATCGTCTAGCAAGTGATTGGACTAAATCTTGGTATTCATACACCAATTGTTCTTTTATTTCATCGTTCGCTTTATCTTGCTGATATAGTTCAATTAATTGATATACTTCCTCTTTACTTAGACGATGATGTTGAGATTCGATCGACATATGGTTCCACCTCGTCTTTTTGAAGGAACTTTGTCATAATAACATTTACTCCAGAGTCCCCACTGATTTTCACTTCATCCATCAGCGTTTCAATTAAAAACAGCCCTAACCCTCCTTCGTTCATGTTTTCAAGTGGAGTATCCCGAACAGGGCCTCTTTTTTCTTTAATTTTATTTAAATCAAAATTTTTCCCATTATCCGATACCATAATTTCTAAACGGTCTGGATAAATTCCATATGTAATTTTTACTTCGCCGTCTTCCGCTTCCTCATATGCATGATGAACGGCGTTCGTACAGGCCTCAGAA
Organism: Massilibacterium senegalense; assembly: GCF_001375675.1. Lineage (NCBI taxonomy): Bacteria > Bacillati > Bacillota > Bacilli > Caryophanales > Bacillaceae > Massilibacterium > Massilibacterium senegalense. Next base: position 305,519 of record NZ_LN831785.1, read on the forward strand.
ACAGCAATTTTTATATCTTCAATCACATCATATGTATACCCCATTCGATGAGCAATCCCTGACGCCGTCAAACGAACAACACCTACATATTCTACTTTTGAAGGTATTTTCATTTCAATACACTCTAACGGAGCGTTCATTTTTCACAGCTCCCTTCTTCCATTTTCATCACTTCATCCAATCCGGTAATCGTAAATAAACGTTTTACTCGATCAGTTGCAGCAGTTAAAACCATTGTTGATTGATTTTTTTTACACGATTTTAATGCACCAATGAACACACCTAGTCCAGTAGAATCCATATAGTTAACATCTTTTAAATCAATAATAATATGTTGATTTTCTTTTTCCGTCAATGGAATTAATTCTTCCCGAAGTTGACTTGCTGTATATGCATCAATTTCACCGCTGAGATGAACAATAGCTTCTTCTTTTTTCTCTTCTGTTTCAATTTGCAGATTCATTGCACTTCCTCCTTAAGAACACATTTTCATTTTTATTTACCCTTACTTTATTATATTTAAACAACCCTACGTAGAATAATTAATGTAAAATCATCTTTCAATTCAAAGTTTTGCATCTTTTCCAATTCATAGAAAACCTTATCCGCTATTTCTTGTGCAGGTAAACCAATATATTTTTCAATTAATTGGATGACCATATCCCTCTCAATAAATTGATCGCCCCTTCTACATTCTGTCACTCCATCGGATAACAAAATAATCATGTCCCCTATTTCTACAGCTGTTTCATATTCACGATATTTTGTTTCGCGCGATACCCCTAACACTAACCCTTTTGCAAAAAAGTCAGCAAATCGCTTCTCTTTCGCATGATAATAAAACCCAGGTTCGTGTCCCGCCCCCGCATAGTAAAAGCGATGTACGCGAGGATCATAAAGCCCGTAAATCATCGTAATAAACATGCTAGGGTCGACGTTTTGTTCTACCACACGATTTAAGCTTGCCAAAATTTCACTCGGCTGCATCCGTTGTTCTGGAATACTATCCATAGCGTATTTAATCATCGACATACATAAGGCAGCAGGAATTCCTTTTCCTATAATATCAGCAACCGCTACACTCACACAGCCATTTTCATCTGTTACAAAGTGATAGTAATCCCCACTCATCTGTTTTGCTGGTACACTTTTAACCCCTATATCTAATACATCCATTTGTGGGATGTCTGTTTTTAGTAACATTTTTTGCATCTTGGAAGCTACTTCAATTTCTGATTCTAATTGTAGTTGTCGATGACGTAAACTTTGATGTTCTCTATAGGCAAATCCGTATCCAATCATCACTTCTAATAAAAAATCAAACGAATCTTGAATTTCTTTTGGTAATTCAGGGTATAGTTCTTTAAGAACTTGAACATGTAAATTTACTACTTCTTCTGGGGAAACCATTTGCTCAATGATTTTCCAGCTAAATTGTTGGGCGTTATATAGTGCCTGCTCATCTTTTTGCCTTATATATTCCAGTAATAACTGTTTGTATTTATTTACTACTAAATCGCACTTTTTCACGCCATACCTCCTTTCACTTAACGAAGCCATTTCACTGCAGTAATCAATGTACCAAATTGTTCATTGGAATCAATCTCAAATTCATCCATCAAACGTTTCACACCAGGAAGCCCTGCCCCTAAACCACCAGAGGATGAAAAACCATTTTGCATGACACTTCGGATATCTTGAATACCAGGGCCTTTGTCTTTTGACGTAATTTTTACCCCCATTTTTGATTCCTTAGATACAACTTCAATATGGATTTCTCCTTCATAAGCATATAAATAAATATTGCGTGCTAATTCGCTAATGGCGGTTGTAATACGCGCTTGATCGACAGAACCAAATCCTAACTTTTTTGCGGTATCTCTCCCTAATTGTCTTGCCGCTACAATATCCCATTCATTTTTAACGACCACATAGGATTGTTGGCTCATCACTTACCCCTCCATCTGTTGGCGCAGTTTTTCTATACCTTGTTCTAAATCCAATGCTGTTTCAATACCGTCCATTGTAATTCCTAAATCAATTAGCGTAATTGCAACTGCAGGTTGAATTCCTGTCAACACTACTTTAGCCCCCATTAAACTTGCCATTTTTACAATATCCCCTAAAATCTTCGCGATAAATGAGTCAATAATGTCAACTGAAGTTAAATCAATCACAACACCTTCGACACCTGTTTCATATATTTTTTGTAATAAATCTTCTTGAAATTGTAAAGTCGTTTGATCGTCTAATTCTACTTGAATGGAAACAAGTAAATACCCATATAACTTTAAAATCGGAATTCTCATCATAGCTCCCCCTATTCTACTTCTATGATTTTTTTCTTTTGTAATGTGAGTGCTAGTTGAATTCCTTTTTCTAACGTTCCTTTTGTTTGCACTTCACTTAAATCAATACCTAAATTCGTAATGGTTTGTGCGATTTCTGGTCGAATCCCAACTAAGATACACTTTGCACCTACCAATCGTATTGCTTGTGACACATGAATAATATGATGCGCAACCATAGTATCAATAACCGGTACACCTGTGACATCAATCAATACTACTTCCGAACGATACGCCATCACACCTTCAAGCAAATTTTCCATCATTAATCGGGCTCGTTCTTCATCAATCGTACCAATTAACGGCATCACACTAATTTTATCAAAAACAGGAATTACAGGAGCAGACAATTCCTTCAACGCTAACTGTTGTCTCGAAACTTGAGACTCCCATGAACCTGTATATTCAGTTACTAAATTAACGATAATTGGGTTAATCCATTTTTCAATCTCTAGCAACAATGTTTTAACATTGATCTCTTTTTCTTCCTGTTTTTTTTCTTCTTGTAATAATTCAAATAAAACGTGTCGAAATAATTGTAATCCGCGAATAAAATAACTAAGTGGCCATCCTAAATGAATGTATTGATTGGCCATTCTTTGAATATGTTTATTGAGTTCTTCTTCATTACGATATGTATAATCTAAAATAATTCGAATAAATTCTATATTTGTCTTTTCATACAAATCAACCGTTTCAATCGGTATATCTATGTCCTTTTCGTTTTTCATACACGTTAACCAATATTCGACAATTTCGTCATATTTCCTGTTTACAAATGCTAAATTTTCTCTCTCCACATTGAAACCCCCATTATTCTGTCAATCATCCACTTTATTCACATAAAATAGCCGTATGTATATAATAAATATACGAGCATCTCCATTATAGCACGAAAAAGAAAGTTTTTTGTAAAGGTTTTACAACTCTACCCTCAAAAATAACCGCGAAAAAATACCTAAAATATCAAAAGCGGAGGGCGCTCGTTCAGGGGCGACAAGCATAAGACAGCTTGCGGAATGAGGTGGTCTATCCTCATGGAGTAATACAGCTTATGACTCGAGCCACTAGCGCCTGGAGCTAGATTAATCAAAAAGCGGAGATGGGCTCGTTTAACGACGGAGCTATAAGACGAAGGGCGAAAGAGGCGGTCTTTGCCTCTGTAGCACTTTGACTTATAGCGGAAGCCGTTAGCCCATCGCAGCTAGATTATCAAAAAGCGGAAAGTGGAAGAAGTTTTTTACTTTGAAATAAACGACTTATACTCCTAATAAACAATGCATCTAAAAGAACCTTTCATCTTCACTTATGAACGTATTAGTCTTTTTCTTCTTACTTTTTATGATGTAAACAAAGAAAAAAAGTTGCTGTTTCAGCAACTTTTTTAATATCTGTTTATTCATTTTTAACGTTAAAAATCAACTAAACCTAAGCTTATTTTTATAGCTTCGTTTACTTTTTCCATCATTTTTAAATCAATACGAGTGATTTTGTCGGTTAAACGCGACTTATCAATAGTTCGTATTTGTTCTAATAAAATAACAGAATCTCGTTCAAAGCCGTACCTTTTTGCGTCAATTTCAACATGCGTTGGCAACTTTGCCTTTTGGATTTGAGCGGTTATTGCTGCGACGATAACCGTTGGACTAAATCTATTCCCAATATCGTTTTGAATCACAAGAACAGGTCTTGTTCCACCTTGTTCCGATCCAACAACAGGGGATAGATCTGCAAAATAGACGTCGCCACGCTTTACAATCAAACGTCTACACCCCGTTAACGAGACGCTTTAATGTATGGTCAGCTTCTTGCTCAGCGACGAATGCTTCCGTGCACAAATGTAAGTTAATCTTAGCCATTTCTAAATAGCCTTGTTGCATTACTTGATAAATCATACTACGTTTTTTATGTTCATTCACATATAATTCAAGTGACTGATGAACAATTTGCTCTGTGTTTATTTTTTCCCTTTTTTTAATAATGTTAATTTGAGAAATCAATTCTTGTGGTAAGCACACAACAATTTCCTGGCTGCTTGTATCGGCCACGGACAAACACCTCCAACGTTCCTGCTCTCTCATGTTTTACTAAATCCAAGTACATCTTATCATCACTGTATAAAGTTTGCAAAGTGATTATCGAAAATAAAATTCGTCAATTTTCACCAATTTATTCGTTATCGTTTATAAAACCTGAGAATAAAGCATTTTCAACTCGGTGTACTTGTCGGTTTTTGACGAAAACCCGAGGAACCCTTGCACTAATCATGCAAGTTATTTCATAATTAATCGTATCTAAACGTTCTGCTATTTCATCCGCCGTTATTTTTTCTTTTCCTTGCTGACCAATTAAAATTACTTCCGTGTCCAACGGTACTTCATTCTTCAATCGGATCATCATTTGATCCATACAAATCCTTCCAACAATTGGTGCCCGTTCTCCATTTACTAACACTTCGCTATTGGATAGTTTACGAATAAAACCGTCCGCATATCCAATTGGCAACGTCGCAATCCATTCATCATCTTCTTTCGCCTCATACGTTCCCCCGTAACTAATTCTCTCCCCTTTTTTCATACGTTTGATATGTGTAATCTTCGTATGTAAAGACAGAGCAGGTTTTAGTTCGAATGGTAATTCCTGTTTTATTTCTTCCGACGGGGACAATCCGTACATCGAAATACCATAGCGAATCCCATTGAATTGAAAAGTAGGAAAGCGCAAACTAGTTGCAGAGTTGCTAACATGAACAAGTGGTATAGACAAACCCCATTCGTCAAACCAACTCATCATCTCTTTAAATGTATGGACTTGCTGATGAAAATATGTCAAATCTTTTGAATCAGCTGTTGCAAAATGAGTAAACACCCCTTCTATGATGAAAGAAGAACATTGCTGTAATTCTTCCACTAGCGCAAAGGCTTCTTGTTTACTTCGAATACCTATTCTACCCATACCAGTGTCTAGTTTAATATGTATCTTTACCTGTTGATTCGTTAAATAACCTTTTGCGCGAGCAATCCATTCTTTTTGAAAAACGGTTAACGTAATATTGTACACAGCAGCAATCGATACGTCTTCAGGACGAATAGGACCTAAAACAAGAATAGGAGCTTTTATGCCACTATGTCGTAATTGTAATGCCTCATCGAGTAACGCTACTGCTAAATAATCAGCACCTTGTTCTAAGGCTATTGCTGCTACTTCCTCCGCTCCGTGTCCATAAGCATTTGCTTTCACAACCGCAAATAGAAGCGTATCTTTTTTCATTCTTTTTTTCATTTCTACGAGATTATGTGCTATCGCATCTAAATCAATTTCCACCCAAGTATTACGGTAAAATGGCTGTCTATCCAAGATGGTACCCCCCAAAAAAACAAAACTATCTGTTTTTTTATTGTACCACCTTTCAAGACAAAACAGGCATCATTCATGTAATTATTCGAATGAGCCTGTACTTTTTTATTTCATTGCTTTTCCATAAACGGATTGGGCAAGCAAGACCATTTCTTCTTGGGTAAGTCGGTCCGATGCTATGAAAAAGTCTACCCCGTTGTATGTCCATGAAACAGAATTTTCTGTTAAAGAGCCCACCGCTATCCCTAAATCTACAGGTTCCGCATCCATTATATCGACGGATTTCATCATAGGTTGAACTTCGCTCCGTTTTTGAATTAACGTAAAGCCCTTAGAACCCCCATAAGTTAAAATGACTTGTACCCCGTCTTCTGTGATTATTTCTTTTTCTTCTTCTAACGTTGCTCCTTCTAATTCATACACTGGATACAAAACAGGAAACATCTTTGTTGCTTCACTTTTTCCGTCTGCTACAGCCGGAATTCCTATGTGGCCACCAGTCATATTTCGTTCTACATCAAAAGCGTTATTATCAAATGATGGATCAAACTGAAACTTTTCAAATGTGATATCCATCATCGGTTTATCATCAATATCTAATACTTCTACTTTTTTCGGAGATAAATTAGGAGCCAATGTAATAACTTGTTTTTGGAACTGAGCATTTTGATAATTTGTTTTCGCTTTAAATACATAATTTTTTTGTTCTTCTTTAAATGTCCTTTTTTCATCTAACAAAAGATCACGAATAACTGATTCATATAAATACACTTGACTATTGCTTTCAGGCCAATCGCTTTGAAAACGAAAACTTTTATTTAAAGCTGGTGTTAAAACAAATACACCTTCTTTATTACGAATAATCATTTGACTTTGGTCATTTGCGTCATTTGTTAATTTCACACGATAAAACTCTGGCTTTTTGTGCCATACTTCCACATGATATTTTTGCGGCTTTTCCCCGCTATAAATTGTCATCACACCGTGGGTTTTATACCCTTTCATTTCTGTTACTTTATCGTTAAGTGACGTTAAAATATCATCTTGCGTTTTTTTCGAACATCCAACAACAACGAACATAAAAAAGACAATTATACATCCAAACACGTACGTCTTTTTCAACGTGTCAGCCCCTTTGTCTTTAAACTAGTACAAAAGGAGAAGGTGCAAACCTTTCCATCGCTGTTACGATTGAGAGATTTTTGCTAGCATTTGTGGAACATGATGAATAATATCGCTCGCCACTACACTAAGAGGGGAGTAACCAAGTTGAACTAAGTCATCCGCTACCGATCCATGAAGATAGCAAGCGTTGCTTAGTGCATGTTGCACATGCTCGTGTTGATGTAAAAACGCGGCAATAATCCCGCTAAGTACATCTCCTGATCCCCCTTTTGCAAGCGCAGCATTTCCTGTTGGGTTCACAAATAGTTGCCCAGTTGGCGTGGCGACAATCGTATAAGGACCTTTTAATAAAACATATGTTTGATACGTCGTCGCAAATTCTTTCGCTACTTCGAAACGATGTTCATTAATATAGGAAACGTCATAACCAGTTAAACGAGCCATCTCCCCAGTGTGTGGCGTCAAAACCGTAGGGCTTTGCCTCATTTTCAATACTTCTTTTTGTGTGGCAACAAAAAATAAAGCATCTGCATCTAAAACAAGCGGACGGTCAATGGCTAACAGTTGCTTGACTACCTTTTCACATCCGCTCTCTCGCCCCATCCCTGGACCTGCTACAATCGTATCAAACAATTCAAAAGAAACATCTAATTCTTGTGCAAAATAGCCCTTTTCCTCTTTTGCCTCGATAAACATCGCTTCTGTAATATGACTTGCTAGTACTGGACGTATGGAGGCTGGGACTGCTACTGTCGTTAAACCAGCCCCTGCTTTTAACACACTTTTTGTCGTCATCATCACCGCGCCTGACATTCGATTCGATCCGCCTACGACTAACACTTTTCCGTACGTTCCTTTATGAGAATAAGCCTGTCGAGTAGGCAACGTTGCCTGCACACGTTCATTGTCCCATAAAAAACATGCACTCGCTTTATCGTACTCTGCTTTTTCCGGAATCCCGATTGGACATACAATAACTTGTCCGTAAAAATCGCGAGCAGGATATAAAAAAGCGGAACGTTTATAACATTGAATCGTAAACGTCATTGTAGCCTTCACTGCCATCTCTACATTCCCGCTATTCGCAGAAATACCACTTGGTGTATCAATGGCATACACTTTTGCTTTTGCTTGATTGAGGAGCGGAATGATTTCTTTATAAGGAGAGCGTATCTCCCCGCTAACACCAATTCCTAACATCGCATCAATCACAAAAGAATGATTTGCAAGTGCTTGTTCAAACGCGATCATTCCCTCTTTTTCTAACGCATAAAGCGTGTACCCCGAGCGAGTGTAAATATGATAATGAAATAAGGCATCCCCTTTTAACTTTTCAAGAGGTGCCATTACCCACGTATCGACAGAATAGCCAAGCGTTTGCAGTTGACGACTCACGACAAATCCATCGCCACCATTATTCCCCATTCCAATTACGACCATAATAGATGCTTCTTTTTTTAAATACGATAACAAATGAAAAACGAGTGATTGCCCGGCATTTTCCATCAACATCGGACCATGAATCCCAATCTCCTCCATCGTATAACCATCGATGGCATACATTTCTTCCGCTGTTACGATTTGCACCTTACAACCTTCCTTTCGCACTAAAAATATATGAATGACTTTATTTAATTATTCCTTTTTTCCAAGACCACTTGCGCAACTACATAATGTTCACTATGCGAAATAGATACGTGAACAATTATGTCATCTCGGAATGGAATGATTGGTTTTCCGCGTTCATCTTGTAGTACTTCCATATCATGAAAGCCTATTGCTTTTCCTATTCCCGTTCCATATGCTTTAGAAAACGCTTCTTTTGCCGAAAAGCGCCCCGCTAAAAATTCTACTTGCCGCTTTTCAGACGTCAATTCGTGAAATAATGCCAGTTCTCGAGGGGATAATACCTTTTCTGGAAAACGGGGTGTTCGTTTTAAAATGGCGGCTATTCGTTCTATTTCCATAATGTCGATACCAATTCCAATAATCATTTTGTACCACCTTAGTTATGATTTTATGAAAATTCTATTATAATAAATAAAAACACGTGATAAGGAGCTTGTTATGTTTATACGAAATGAAGATTTGAAAACATATGTACGTCTGTATCCAATTGTTTCTACCATTATCATCATTCATCTTATCTTATTTCTCGTTATCCGAATTTTCCCGAATGGCGGGCTATTGTTACATTTTTTATCGGGGGATAACTACGCCATCACAAATGGAGACTATTATCGCTTGATTACACCGATATTTGTCCATTATCGTTTTGAGCATTTTTTATTTAACACGTTTTCGTTATATTTATTCGGACCTGCTTTAGAACAAATGATAGGAAAAGTGAAATTTAGCATTCTTTATTTTTCTGCCGGTATAGTCGCCAATGTTTTTTCTTTTCTCTTGCATCCTTTATATTATAGCCATATCGGAGCTTCCGGTGCGATTTACGGTTTATTTGGAGCTTATCTTGCTATCATTCTCTTTAAGCTTTCGTACATGTCTACAAATGACAAAAAGTTAATTTTAATCCTTTTATTTACTGGAATTGTATTTAGCTTTTTCACACCAAATGTAAACATTCTTGCTCATTTATTTGGCTTGATTAGTGGCTTTTTCATTTTGCCACTGCTCTTTATGAAAAAACAAAAAACGATTTACTATACACCATATGAAAATCAAACAAGCTATCCACGCACAAAAAAAAGAGATAAAAAAACATTATCGATTGCTTTTTGGATAGTGTTAATGATTCTTGTCTTGTTAGGAATATTATCTAGATGAAAAGGGTTCGCATTATACTTTGCGAACCCTTTTTCGATAAGAATGGATAAACCAATCTTCTATTTTTAGCGCTTCTATTTCTTCCATATCTACTACATCAAAAGAATGTTCTGGTGTATAGATAGAAAAAGTTGCCAATTGCTTCCGTTTTTGAAAATACGTCTGTTGCATTTCTACACGATGAATTTTTCTTAATTCCACAATAGATAATTCCCGATGAGCAAAGGAACGCCGTTGCACAACGCAATACTTTCCATCAATCACATATCCACGGTCGCGGTACGCAAGATAACCTTGAATGGCTAATGGAAGTAATAACAACAATCCATACCCACCGTACGGAACGAAATAAGCAATCAAACCTAAAACAATGGCTTGATAAAAAAGATGGCGAAATAAACTTCGTGGTAATGCACGTTTTGGAACACGTTCTAATTCATATTCCGCATAGTATTCAGGTAAAAAATCACGTAAAAACGCTTGAACATTACGCTTTTTTACAATCGGCAATAAAGCCCGTTCACTCGAACCTTCATCATCCGCTGCGGCACTAACCAAATGCAACTGCACTGTTGCAAGACCAAAAGGTTGTCGTAATAAGCTTTCTGAAACAGATACACCTTGGATACGACTAATAGGGACATGCACTTCCACCTTTTCTAACAATCCTCGCGAAATATGTAAATCTTCTTTTGTTCTGACAAGAGTAAAGCCTCCAAAACGAATCATCGTACCAATAATCGAAATGATCCACGTCAAAAATAATACGAACAACACAAGACCAATAATGAGCACCACACTAAGTTGTACAACTTGTTCATACACCCCGTCGTAAAACTTTTCAACATAACGTTCTGGTATTTTATCTTGTACTTGCAAAACAAATCCACCAATAACAGCGGCAATAAAAGCTACCCGACCAGATGTCATAGCTGCAACTACTAAATCTTTTGTTGATAACTTATATACTTGCTTTGGCGTTTTTTCTAGTTCTACTTGTTTTTCTTGTCCCTCTGCTATTTCTTCAACTTTTTTATTTTTTTGCTTTTCTTGTTTTACTAATAAACGTAACGTTTCCGCATCTTCTTTCGGAATAGCCGTTAATTCCCCTTCTGACGAATCGCTAGAACTACCAAGCGTTTCAATTTCTACTTTGACTACACCTACTAAACGTTGAAAAACCCCTGCGGTTAAGTTAATCGTTTGAATTCGTTCAATCGGAATGTACCTTTTTTTCTTCACGAACAATCCGTATTCAATTCTTACTTCATTTTCCTCTACCCTGTATGTGAAACGATACCATCCAACAATATTTTGGACGACAATAATGATAAAAAAAGCTAGTATGGTTAAAACAAAAAAAGGCAAACCTATTTTTTCCATAATAAAAATAAATCCAAAAATTAATGGGATAATCCCGTCTTTGATTGATTTTACAATGGAAACAACAATGGTAATGGGATGCATGCGTTTTTTTTCAGTCATCTTCATCCACAACCCTTGCTAAAACAGAAATCTGGTCGCGCAAGTCATTGGCATCTTCCTCTGTTAATGCAGGAATCTCCCCACCACCTGCTGCAGTAGCAATCCTTACCGTTGCTAGCCCTTCTTTTCGTAAAAATGGACCTTGTTCGGTATCAACGTGTTGTACACGAACCATCGGAATAACAGTTCTCGTAATAAAAATAATGCCGGACTGAATATAGATTTCATTTTCATTCACTTCATATCGATACCGTCGATAACGAATCGGAATCATTACAAAAAAATCAAGACAAAAATAGACAAGAATAATCGCTAGTGCTACGATAGGAATCCATATTTTCCAATCTAAAAAATATACCCCTAATGCAAGACCAAGCGGGAGAATCAAAGAAATAAGCATACTAATAAAAGTTGTTTTTTTCCATACTTTGATTGCACGTGGATTAATCTTTTCGCTCGGTTCATTTCTCATTGTTCCACTTCCTTTACTTACCATTTATAGACAGAAAGTTCTACTACATCAATAGAAAAAAGGCCATCTGATGCAGAGTTACGAGAAACTTTCTGTATTTCTAACAGATGCACTTTATTATAAGACGAAAAAAGTACGGAGTTTGTTTCAAAAATCTTAAAGTTAGCAAGAAAAAAACCTCGTATGACTTATTTCCTTTATTGTTGACCTGCTAATCCGATAAAAGAAACACCAATCATGATAAAGATGCAGCCGAGGATTTTATAAAAAGTAAGGGGTTCATTAAAAACAAAGTACGCGCCAAATACAGCTAAAATATATGCAATACTTTGAATTGGATAAGCAATACTTAACGGAACTCTCGTTAAAATAAATAACCATAATACAGTTGCAAGTGCATATAAAAATAATCCGCTAAAAATATAAGGAGAAAACAGTAATCGGATGATGGACCACACAGACTGAAACGAAATATCTTTTCCATTTAAACCGAATTTAAATAAAAATTGCCCCGATACTAATACGATTGTATTTAATAGTATTAAAAAGAAATTACCAATACTCATTGTTTCCCTCTTTCACGTCGTCTATCATCTTCTATCTTTTTTTTCAAAAAAGCGACTTCTTGGATGAGTGACTTTAATTTTTCTTGTTGTTTCGATAAAACCGTATTTTGATACATTAAAATGTTTAATACTACGATAAATGCAAGTAAAAAAACAAGTGCCGGCATATAAGATATTCCCAATAAAGATGCTAGTCGATTAAGCCATGGGATAAATAAAGCAATAACGACACTAATCAGACTAAGCATCATCCAAAAGAATCCTTGCTGATCTTGTAATTTATGCTTACTCGTTAAATAAATCACTTGAAAGAAAAACAACAGTGCGATAGCAACGGAAATCACTTGAATAGAATTCATGAATACACTCACCTCTTCGAAAAAAATCTACGAATCATACAAAAAAACGTGACCTTTACCATATAATAAATCGACTTTTTCCCTGTAATGGATGATACTCCACCTTGTCGTTCTTGCATTTCTACCTTTACTTCTTTAATGGTAAATCCCTTTTTCGCTAAATCCGCTAACACTTCTACTTCTGGATAATCAACCGGGTAGTGTTTCGCAAACTCTTGAATCACTTTTCTATTCACAATTCGATATCCTGATGTTGGGTCTTTTATTTGGATATTAGATAATACGCGTAACATGATAGAAAAATAATAGATACCTAGCCGTCTACCGGCACTCCCTTTGTAGCCACTTTTTTCTACAAATCGTGATCCAACGACCATATCTGCATCCCCTGTTTGAATCGCATCTGTTAAAACGTGAAGATCTCTTGGATCATGTTGGCCATCTGCATCTAATTGAATCGCATATTCATATCCTTCTTTTAATGCGTATTTATAGCCCGTTTGCATTGCACCGCCAATGCCTAAATTAACTGGTAAACTTATGTAGGAAAAATTATTGCTTTGTACTATTTCTTCCGTTTGGTCTGTCGAACCATCGTTAATCACAATGTAATCACAATCAGTATGCTCTATAACTGCTTGCACAGTATTAGCAATTGCTTCTTCTTCATTATAAGCGGGGATAATAATTAACACGTTACTCATTTTTGTTACACTATCACCTGCCACTGCGCTACCTCCTTTCTAAGCTAAACTCCACACATGCTCAAATAAAACATATATTTAGCACTTTTTTCTATATTCCTGTTTTTAAACTACTATATCCAAAGATGGAAAGCAATATAAGAAACGATATCTGAAAATTCTTATTTATTGTTTCAAATAAACCTGTTATAATGAGCGATATATAGTTTTTTAGAGGAGGAAGATGAGATGAGCATAGCAGTAGAAAAAGGGTATTACGGAGAATTTGGAGGAAGTTTTGTCCCAGAAGCATTAAAAGAAGTATTAGAAAATATTGATGCACAGTTTCAAAAGTACAAAGAAGACGAAGAATTTAAAAATGAATTATCTTACTACTTGAACGAATACGTTGGTCGTCCGTCACCGCTTACGTATGCAGAACAGTTAACGAAAAAATGTGGTGGCGCAAAAATTTATTTAAAACGAGAAGATTTAAACCATACAGGTTCTCATAAAATTAATAACGTATTAGGACAAATTTTACTTGCCAAACGAATGGGGGCAAAACGGATTATTGCTGAAACAGGTGCCGGGCAACATGGTGTCGCAACTGCAACCGTTTGTGCGATGTTTGGAATGGAATGTGTCATTTACATGGGTGAAGAAGATACAAAACGCCAAGCTTTAAATGTGTTCCGGATGGAGTTACTTGGCGCCAAAGTAATTGCGGTAAAAAAAGGACAAGGTCGTTTAAAAGATGCAGTAGATGAAGCGTTAAAGGATTTAGTGAAAAATGCAGACAATACCTTTTACTTACTAGGTTCTGCTGTTGGACCACATCCTTATCCGTCCATGGTAAAACACTTTCAATCTATTATTAGTAAAGAATCAAAACAACAAGTAATGGAAAAAGAGCAAAAACTTCCGACAGCTGTTATCGCATGTGTTGGTGGCGGAAGTAATGCAATCGGTTCTTTTAGCGAATATATTAACGAACCGGGCGTTCGCTTAATTGGGGTAGAACCAAAAGAAGCAGCATCTATTACGTACGGAAAACCTGCTGTTCTTCAAGGATTTAAATGTCTTGCTTTAATGGATGAAAATGGAGAAGCAATGCCTACTTATTCTATTGCTGCTGGCTTAGACTACCCTGGCGTTGGTCCTGAGCATAGTTACTTACACACAACTGGACGGGCAGAATATGTAGCCGTTTCTAAAGAAGAAGTATTAGAAGCCTTTCAAGTTCTTTCTAAAACAGAAGGAATTATTCCAGCACTTGAAAGCTCACATGCTGTAGCGTATGCTTTACAATTAGCACCTACATTATCAAAAGAAGCTGTGTTAATCGTTAATATTTCAGGCCGTGGAGATAAAGACGTAGAACAAGTATTTCATATGTTAAATAACTAACAAAATGGTTGTCTAGAACAGCACCTTACGTTCTAGACAACCATTTTTGTTTTAGCTTTATCATCCAAGCGGCACTACCAATGCCGATAAATAGAAAGATAATGGGCATTAATGCTAGCGCATAACGATTATATGAAAAATAGAGGCAATTAAAAAATGTTTGTAGTACTACCCATCCCCCCAGCAACACGTATTCTTTCCAACGATGAAAGACAAACAACAAACTAGAAAGAAAACTAAAGTAAAATAGGATTTTAATATACGAATATATTTTATTAACGAGTTGCTCAGAAATTCCTAAAATAGGAATCCAATAAAATTCATCTTGCCAAAAATGCTTGGGTTTTAATTCAACATAACTCCGAATCATCGATTTTGGATCAGTTGCCCACCATTCTTTCAGACGATCAATAGCCGCTTGTCGTTCGAACTCCATTAATTCATGTACTTGTAAATTAGGATTTTTTTCTCGAGCCATCTGATCAATTTCATCAATGGTCGGTGATTCTGGATATCCAATTCCTTGATACGTTCCTAACAGCAATGGATTACCCGCACCTTTCGTTAAAAATACAAATTCATCAAACGCAAGATAATTTCGAATCCACCACGGTCCTAAGAAGATAAATAGGAGGGCAATGCTTACCATGAGTTGCTTCCACATCCGTTTATACGGATACTTTTTCAGAACGAGATAAATAAATAAAATAAAAGGATAAATAGCTATTTGAACTCTAAAATATAAAGCGAAGAAAAACACCACAACCAAAAGAATAAAATCTTTCATCGAATGAGTATTTGCCAATTTTAAACTGTAATATATTAATAGCATAGATAAAAAAATGAAGGGGTTTTCCGTTAACAGCAAGTTATTTGTTAAAACTTGAGGGATATGAACAGCAACTAAAAAACTTGCGATAATCCCAGCAAGAGGATGATACACATATTTTCCGATTAAATACGTTACATAAATAGTTCCTAACCCAAAGAAAATCATAACCATTTTAGCGACGTACATTCCTGTCCCATCCGGACTATACCCAAATACCTTAAAAATCATTGCCAATAAAAAAGTGATACCTGGCATAATATGAAGAGTCGGCTCATCAGGAGAATGATACGAAATAATATGATGATCTAGAAAAGCCAAGGCGCTTGAAACATATCCCATATCATCACTATTAATGGTTAACTGAACACCATGAAAAAAAATCACACTTACCCTAATAATAAAACCTAACATTAAAATAATCGCCAACATGATACGATACTTATTATGTAATACTCGTTTCACTTTTCCACCCACTTATCTGATTGATTACCTTTCCGTTACACACCACCAAATTTTAAAATTAATATAGGTGTAATAAATGCTTCAATCACAGCAGCTAAAATAATCATCGGAACAACGACAAACAAAAAGGATGTACCTACTTGTTTTAGCACTTGTGTATATCGTACGTCTTTCCCTTTCCCTGTGAAAAGCTTCCGAAACGTTTGCATACATAAGTAAATTCCAATACTACCTGCTAAAAAAATAGCTGGTAATTCCAACACGCCGTGCGGAACAATTCCTGTTAAAAATAACATACCCGCGTTACCACCATTAATTTTCGTTACGGCAAGTATGACACCGACAGAAGCCGTTGTAGCGATCGAACTAATGCTAGATAAAAATAAAAATGGGATAAATCCTAATAGCACCGTAATAAACACCGCACGTAAATTATTTTTCAACAAAAAGGTAAACAAACTCCCTGACGTGATGTCTTCAAATGCACCTGCTTCTTCGAATTGTTTGCTTAATTGTTTAAAGATTTCATTTGCTACTTGTGGTTGGTTGACTAAACCAACATAAAGAATAATCGCTAGCACAATCGAAATGGTCATTAAAATAAAAAAAGGAACTTTGTAATCATGTTTAAAATGTTGCCATTCTTTTTTGTAAAATTGTTTCATTTTTTCACCTCTATGATTTTGGAATTAACCAACGATCTTGTTTAAACATTTTTAACATAACAAAAAACAAAATAAAGACAAAAACACCTAAACTTAAGCAAGTAAGAACAAGATGACTGAATGAAAAAATACCGTACGATAATTCTTTAAATAAAGCAAAAACATTTACAAATGGGATCAGAAAGTAAATATTTGTTAACTCTGTTGGTGCTTTTGTTAATAATGCGTAATAAGGGATTAAAACAAGCATAAATAACGGCGAACTATAAGACTGCATTTCTTTAAAAGATTGCGATAACATACTAGCAATCGTTAAAATGGCTGCTGTTAATAACGAAAATAAGACACTCGCAACTAACGTAGAGAAAAATAAGTGTAACAAAGGTGCACCATCTAGCGCTTTTGCAAACTCTTTTGTAAATAATTGAATAGCTATAAAAAACGTACCTAACGATATTGTAACCGTTATGACCGAAATCGTTGTAATGGCTAACCATTTTGCTACCACAATAGTTGTTCGTTTTACTGGTGTAATTAACAGCGATTCAATCGTTTTCTTTTCTTTTTCTCCAGCAAAATATTCGGTAGCAGCTGGTAAACCACCGGACATAACAGCAGTCACCATAATTAACGGGAAAAATAAAGAAAGCAAATAATAAACTGCTTGCATTTCATTGTTTTCGTTTGTTAATGGTTTTTCCACAATTGCAAATGGTTGGATAGTTTCTACCGACACACCTTTTCCATCTAAACGGGTTTGCACCAACTGATTAGAATACTGATGTAATGCGTCATTCACAAGCATTAACGCCTCTCCACCAGTTTTACTAATCGCTTCACTATAAAGCGTAATAGTCGTTGTTTTTTCGTTTTTTATATTTTCGCTAAAATCATCACTTGTAATTAATGCAACTTGTGCATTACCCGCTTTTGCTACCGCTATTGGGTTACTACTTTTTTCGATGGTTAATTGATCTTGTTTACTTAAATAATCAATCAAAACAGCATCCGTATTTTTAGAAATAGTAACGGTGTACACCGCTTCTTTATCAGAAGAAAACAAAAAATATTCAAAGAAAATCACGGCACCCATATTCAAAAGAAGCGGAATAAGAATCGTTAAAAAAACAATTTTACGATCGCGAAAAGCATCTAGTAATTCTTTTTTATAGACGGTTCCTAGCATAATTCCGTTCCTCCTTGTGCTAATTTTGACATGAAAATAGCATTTAAATCATCCGTACCTTCTTGTTGATACAACGTTTGTAGATTCCCACGATAAATTAATTGCCCTTTGTGAATGATTATAACGGATTCACACAACATCTTTACTTCTTCCATAATGTGACTAGAAAAAACGATTGTTTTCCCTTCTTGTTGTAATTCTTTTAGCAATTGTCGAAATACATTAGCTGACGTAATATCTAATCCCGTTGTTGGTTCGTCAAATAATACCACGTCTGGATTATGAATAAGCGCGCGGGCAATGGCTACTTTTTGTCTCATTCCTTTTGAAAATTTTCCAACACGACGGTCTAAAAATGGATCCATACCAAAGCGGGTACTAAGCTGTTCAATTCTTGTATGTATCTCTTTTTTATCCATCCCGTATAACGATGCAAAATATGCTAAATTTTCTCTTGCCGTTAATCGTTCATATAACCCCGTTTCTCCACCAAATAACACTCCGAGCTTTTGCCGAATAACTGTCGGTTGTTGCACGGTATCGTACCCATTCATCATAATTTGACCAGATGTTGGCGAAAGCAGAGTAGCCATCATGCGTAATAATGTCGTTTTCCCTGCCCCATTTTCACCTAATAAAGCCACCATTTCTCCTTTTTTCACCGTACAAGAAACATCACGAACTGCGATTGTTTCTTTCTTTTTTTCTTTAAATACTTTAGTCACATTCTTTATTTCAATCAATGTTTCCACCTGCCTTCTCCATTGCAAGATGATTAGATTCTGAAGAATAGTAAAATCATTCATATAATCCCTTTTTGTTCTTCCTGTGATTTCTTTTTACAAATAATGATATAGTAAAACGAGTGAAATGAAAATCCCCTCCTACATCACACGCAATGCAATATAGAAGGGGATTTGTATTTAAAAGAAGATGGAGTCATATATGGAATGTTCCATTTCTTTATTTTTAAAACAATATAATTTTTCGTGATTAGAAAAAAAGTCCGGTAATTTTTGCTCAACTACTTCTTCTAAAACGGAGCGTTCATTTTTTAAAGGCACTAATTTTTTAATGAAATTTTTCTTTTCAATTTTGTATGTAGGAACGACTACTTGCAAGACTTGCGAAAGCTGTTCTAACGTAAACATTTCCGGTAAAAAGTAACGAGCAACCGTTGTCGTTAACATTTCTTTTTGGAACGCTGCTAATGCTTCTTGGATTAAAATTTCATGATCAAACGCCAGTTTTAAATCAAACACTTCGTTAATTGGGAAAAATCGTGCATCTATCGCATCATCTCCTGCTTTTAAAGATGCTGCTTCTTCTTCCTTTAATAACGCATAAAATAGTACACTTGGAATCCAGCCACGCGGGTCTCGTCCTGGATAATGAACAGCGCGTACTTGTTTAAAATAAGCTGGACGATACACATTTGTTTCTTCTTTTAATTCCCGTAGCACCGCTTCTTCAATCGTTTCTTCTCTTTCTGTAAAGCCACCTGGTAGCGCCCAATGTCCAGGAAATGCTTCAGCATCATCCGAACGTTTAATGAGCAACAATTCTAAACTTCTTTCCGGCAACGTTTCTCGTCTTGATTTTCTAGCTTTTGTCGTTACCGTAAAAATACATAAATCACAGGCAACACCATCTGGTCGATCGTATTTTTGTTCAATCATCGCTTATCACCTTCTATCAAATTTATCCTATGTTGTATTTCTGTATCGTAATTCTTATTTTTTATTATTATAATTATGTTATAAAAATGTGTAAAATACCTTACGAAAATTGTATCATATAACAATTTTTAATGAGCGAAAAGAGGTTCTCCCTATGTTAGTATTTTTTTCGTGTTTCTTTTTTATTCTCGTTCTATATACTAGTATCCTTTTATCACTCATGCATAAACAAGCATCTCAACTACCAAAACAAAATGCCGATTATCTCCTTGTTCTCGGTGCACGAGTAATCGGAACACGTATGTCACGTTCTTTACGCATGCGTGCGGAAGTTGCTTTGCACTATTTACGACAATCACCAAATACGAAAGTTATCGTATCTGGTGGGCAAGGACCAGATGAAGGAATTTCTGAAGCAAAAGCTTTAGCAAAATTTTTCACGCAAAACGGAATAAAACAAACACGAATTTTATTAGAAGACCGCTCCACTTCTACCTATGAAAACTTATTATTTTCCAAAGGGCTATTTTTAAACGATGATGCTTCGGTCGTGATTGTTACAAGTGACTTCCACGTCTTTCGTGCCTATTATTATGCGACGTTGTTACAGTATCCTCACATCGAAACATTAGCTTCCCCAACACCGAATAACGTAAAAGGCAAAATGGTCATTCGAGAACTTTTTGCGATTACATGGATGTTAATCAAAAGATTATACTGATGAATGAATTGTTTTTACGACCTTTCGTTTTTTTCTTTTTTGCTTAGACGCTAATACCAAAACCATGCTAATGACAAGTACCATGCCAATCGTTTGGTACATCCCAAAAGGTTCATCCAACCAGACGACTGTAATCAACGTTGCAATTAATGGTTCGATACTTGCTAATATACTACTTTCTGTCGGTGTTAAATAATACATACTCTCCACAAATAGCCAGAATGGAATCACTGTGCCAAATACAACTAAAAAAATTAACACAGCAAGTAACGTTCCGTCGATAGTAGGTACTTGTTCAAAAGGTGGATACATAAAGGAAATGGCTACTCCTCCAATTAACATGGACCATCCTGTGGAAATCAACGCACCATATTCATGCAAAAGTTTAGCTGAATACAATGTATAAAAAGCAAGTGCAACGGCAGATAAAATACCCCAATAAGCTGAAGATATAGGGATTGTAAAACTAGAAAAAGAACCGTTTGTTAATAATAAATATGTGCCAATAATCGCAAGTGTTGCACCAAGCACTTCTTTTTTCGATGGCCATTTTACTAAACGAATACAGACATACAAAATAATAAACACGGGGCTTAAATATTGTAATAACGTTGCCATCGCAACATTTCCTTCTTCAATCGATGCAAAATACGTGTATTGCACACCCATCATCGCAAAAATACCAAAAATAAGAAACGATGGCCATGCTTTTTTAGGTAAAATTAGTTTTTTTCGTTGGTTTTTCTGAACGAAAACGAGAGAAAGAATGAATCCACCACTAAGCAATAATCGTACGCTCACCAGCCATCCTACTTCTACATGGCGTTGTTGAAATAAATATTGTCCTGCTGTTCCTGATAACGCCCAACATACAGTGGCTAAAAATACAAAAATCATTCCTTTTAGACGCTTATTCTGTTGCATCTCCTATACTCCTCTCCCTCTTTACTTACAACCCCACTCCACAAAAAAAGACGAACACCACCTTCACGTGATTCTCGTCCTATTTTTTTTTAAAAAAAAGAGAGTGCGTGGTTGATTATAGCACAAAACCATTACGTTGGAACGAAAAAGAAATACTCGTGATGTTTTCATACACGAGTACGGTTATTCCTAGGAACAGTTTCTTTTTTAATGGGAAAGTAGCCACTAAACTACTGAGTCAGACAAGCACTAAAAAAGTCGCTTTGCTTCACAAACGAAAAGATGATTTTATTAGCAATCTATTAATTTATAAATGGCTTGTGTCCCGCTATTCTCTTCTCCTTGCTCCACAAGTTGTTCATACATCTCCCTCACTAACGTTAAGCCCGGCATCTCTAGCTTCATCGTTTCCGCTACTTCTAGGGCAATCCGAATATCTTTTAAAAAGTGTTTAATATAAAATCCTGGCTCAAAGTCACCTTTGATCATCCGCGGTGCTAAGTTTGACAATGTCCAACTTGCTGCCGCTCCTTTTGTAATGCTCTCTAATACTTTTTCTTGGTCTAATCCTGCCTTTTTCGCGTAAGCCATGGATTCTGCTACACTAATCATACCTGCTGCAAAAGAAATTTGATTACACATTTTCGTATGTTGGCCGCTTCCTGCTTTACCTTGATACACGATGTTTTCACCCATCACTTCAAAAAGTGGTACCATTTGCTCAAAGTCCGCTTCATCTCCACCAACCATAATTGATAATGTTCCATTTTTTGCGCCAATATCGCCGCCAGAAACTGGAGCATCTAATGCGTGAATCCCCTTTTCTTTTGCTTTTTCATAAATTGTTTGTGCCAACAATGGAGAAGAAGTGGTCATATCAATCACGTATGCACCTTGTTTCGCGTATTCTATTAATCCTTCTTTCCCTAAGTACACTTCTTCCACATCTTTCGGGTACCCGATAATAGTAATGACAACGTCTGCTTTTTTTGCAACGTCTGCTACGGTATCACACCAAACCGCTCCTTCTGACAATAAAGATTGTGCTTTTTCTTTCGTCCGATTATACACAAACACATTGTACCCTGCTTGTAGTAAATGATGTGCCATACTTTTCCCCATTACGCCCGTGCCGATAAATCCAACTTGCATCTCTTGTTTTTGAGTCATGTAATCTCCTCTTTCTTCCCCTAAAATTTTCACTGAAAAAAATAGACTTTTTTTTATTACAAACTTGTTAAGTACCCATTATTGTCCATGTGTACTTGTTATAATAAAAGCAACTACTAAATATGGAGGTTTTCCCTTGTCTTTCATTACCTTTTATATTTTAGCAGCGCTCATTGTTATGATGTTGTTCTGTGCCCTTAATTCCAAACGCTCTCCACGTGTCTGCTTAATTATTGCACTACTCATTCCTATTACGACATTATATTTTATCGGTTTACTTGAGTTTACCATTTCAATCGGTATTATTGTTACTTGTTTTTCTTTTTTTAACTTAATGTATGTAACCAAACAATTTCTTACTAAAAATTAATATCCCCCCTATGCTTTCGTATCATTGGACAAGCCCATCTTCTCATAAAAACCATCATTCTATTGATATTTATGCTAAAACCGTTCTCTCTCCTTTCCTAACATCATGATTAGAACCTTTTCTTACCCCAATTATACAGAAAATTCTAAAACATAGATACACATCCAACGAAATCGTATTATTTGAAAATGATTATCAGCAAGAATAAAATGAATGTATAGGTTTCCCTTTTTAAAAAAACTGATTACGGGAACACTTATGATATCATTACTACTATTTTCAGCTTTCAAGGAGGCGTTTTACGATGGAGTATCGTATTGAAAAAGACACGCTAGGTGAAATGAAAGTACCAATGGATAAATTATGGGGAGCCCAAACGCAAAGAAGTTTTGAAAACTTCCCAATTGGCACAGAAAAAATGCCAAAAGAAGTCATTTATGCATTTGCTATTTTGAAAAAAAGCGCTGCTATTGCGAACGCATCTTTAAATAATTTAGAAAAAGAAAAGGCAGAAGCGATTAGTTTTGCAGCAGATGAAATTTTAGCTGGAAAACTAGATGAACATTTTCCCCTTGTCGTTTGGCAAACTGGAAGTGGTACACAGTCTAATATGAACGTCAATGAAGTCATCGCTCATCGTGCCAATGAATATGCGAAGAAAAAAGGGTACGCTATTTCGATTCATCCAAATGATGACGTGAACCGTTCCCAAAGTTCTAACGACACCTTCCCTACCGCTTTACATGTTGCAGGTGTATTAGCACTTGAAAAAAGTGTATTACCAGCTATTCAAGGATTAAAAGAAACATTCAAGCGAAAAGAGAAAGAATTTCAATCTATTGTAAAAATAGGTCGTACCCATTTACAAGATGCTACACCATTAACGCTCGGACAAGAAGTGAGTGGTTGGCGTCGAATGTTAGAAAAAGATGAAAATATGATCAAAGAAAGCATGGAGCATATGAAAGAGTTAGCCATTGGCGGAACTGCGGTGGGGACAGGTATTAATGCCCATCCTGATTTTGGTCGACGGGTTGCAGAAGAAATTAGCAAGCTTACTGGCATTACTTTTACATCTGCCGAAAACAAATTTCATGCACTTACGAGTCATGATGAAGTCGTGTACACACATGGCGCATTAAAAGCGCTAGCTGCAGATATGATGAAAATCGCAAATGACGTTCGCTTTTTAGCTAGCGGCCCTCGTTGTGGCATTGGAGAATTAACCATTCCAGCTAATGAACCAGGAAGTTCGATTATGCCAGGGAAAGTAAATCCTACGCAAAGTGAAGCCGTTACGATGGTTGCAACGCAAGTGATGGGAAATGATGCAACAATCGGCTTTGCAGCAAGCCAAGGAAACTTTGAATTAAACGTATTTAAGCCTGTCATCATTTATAATTTCCTACAATCTGCTCGTCTGTTAGCAGATTCTGTGCGCTCTTTTAACGATCGCTGTGCAATTGGTATTGAAGCAAATGACGCGAAAATTAACGAATATGTCAACGAATCATTAATGCTCGTTACCGCCCTCAATCCTCATATTGGATATGAAAATGCAGCGAAAATTGCCAAACTCGCGCATGCTGAAAACATGACATTAAAAGAAGCTGCGGTTCAATCTGGCCTCATTACTGCAGAACAGTTTGATAAATATGTGCGACCAGAAAAAATGGTGCATCCAACAATTAAATAATAGATAAAAAAACACTGTTCAATTGATTAGAACAGTGTTTTTTTCTTCGCTAAAAGGACTCTTTTTTTAACGAAGAAATGACGCGAATAAAATATTCTGATTCACGTTTAATATGATGTAACACGACTAAAAGGGTATGATTATGTTTAAATACAGTACTATGTTGCCCAATGTCATGTAATAGCGAAATAAAAGCCTTGCTTTGTTCCACCGCAAAAATCACGAGCTTTTTAATTGCTTGTAATAATGGTGTTGGAATTTCGTCTTTTGCTTTGATCACGTAATCACGATATAAAGAAAATTGATTTTTCGTTTCCGCTAGTGACTTCTCCCACTCTTTCAATAAGTATACATACTTTTCTTCTAAGCCTTTTCCCATTTCTCGCAGCACAACCGTATGTTCTTCTTCTTGATGTTTCCAAAATAGTCCCTCATCCACTAATCGTAAAGGTAGCTTTTCTTCATAAGGACGGAACAAATAATCACCCTCTTTTTTCTTCATTGTATGTAACGAAGAAAAAAAGGGTGATTTGTCCCGCTATTATTTTTCTACTTTTACCGCTGTTCCTGTCGCAATGCACATAAGCATGCCTTGCCCAACTGTTTCGAAATCATAATCAATGCCGATAATAGCATTAGCACCAAGCCTCTCTGCTTGTTCTTTCATTTCCCGCGTAGCAAGTTCACGTGCTTCTGCTAATTTTCCTTCATATGAACTACTGCGTCCTCCGACAATATCCCGAACACTAGCAAACACATCTCTTACAATATTCGCTCCCATAATGGCTTCTGAACTAACAATGCCAAGAAATGCTTCTACCTTGTAATCTTGTAACACTGACGTTGTAGATAAAATCACAATCATCTACCATCCTTTCTTTTTTGTTCTGCAGAAATTTCTTCTCTATCATTTTTCCCTATATTGTTCAAAAAAGCACATATTCCTAAATCTTTTTTACTTTTTTTCTGTATATGCATATAATGGCATCATAGAAACAAACAAATAACAAGTTCTTGAAAAAAATACCTTTTTCTTTATTTCAAAGAAAAAATTGTTGTTATCCAAAAAATAGAAAGCATTTTTTCACGTTATCCTTTATACTCAAAGAGTAAAATGATTTTAATGCAGATAAGGAGAACGCAATGGAAGTTCAAATTTTCACGTTTTTAATTAGTTTTACATTCATCCTAAACGTTGTCTTAGCCGTTACCATTGTCTTTTTAGAAAGGCGAGATGCACAAGCAACTTGGGCTTGGATTCTCGTTCTTTTCTTTATTCCACTTTTAGGATTTATTTTATATTTAACGTTAGGACAAAACTTAACAAGAAAGCGGCTATTTAAATGGGATGGCCTTAAAAAAATTGGTATCGATGATTTAATTAACAAACAATTGCGTGAGTTAAAGTCCTCGTCTTTTTGCTTTCGCGATCAAACAATCGAAGAACATCGAGATTTGATTTGTTTACAACTAACGAATAATGACGCACTTTTAACAGAAGATAATCAAATAGACATTTTCATTGATGGGCGAGATAAATTTAACGCGTTAATTGCAGACATTCAGCAAGCAAAAGATCATATTCATTTACAATACTATATTTTCCGCAATGATGATTTAGGCTCTACAATTATTAAGGAGCTAGTAAAAAAAGCAAAAGAAGGGGTCAAAGTTCGAGTTCTTTATGACGACATGGGTTCCCGTGGGCTTCGAAAAAAAGCTTTCCATGAATTAATCCACGCTGGGGGAGAAGTCGAAGTTTTCTTTCCGTCCAAAATTCCACTCATCAACTTACGGTTAAATTACCGAAACCATCGGAAATTAGTCATTATCGATGGAATTACTGGATATGTTGGTGGATTTAATGTTGGGGACGAATATTTAGGTTTAAATTCAAAATTTGGCTATTGGCGGGACACTCATTTACGCATTCAAGGAAAAGCGGTTCATGCGATTCAAACGCGGTTTATTTTAGATTGGAACCAAGCAAGTACACGTCATGATATTACGTATTCTGAACAATACTTTCCAAATCACAAACCATTTGGAGAAGTTTCCATGCAAATCGTAACAAGTGGACCTGATTCTGAATGGGAACAAATTAAAAATGGCTATATAAAAATGATTTCTTCTGCGAAAGAATCTATCTTTATTCAGACACCGTACTTTATCCCAGATGCTAGTCTACTTGATGCATTGCGAATTGCAGCATTATCCGGAAAAGATGTTCGTCTTATGATTCCGAATAAACCTGATCATATGTTTGTTTATTGGGCGACGTATTCGTATGTAGGAGAATTATTAAAAGCAGGTGCAAAAATATTTATTTATGATAATGGATTTATTCATGCAAAAATGATTGTAGTCGATAACATGATTGCATCTGTTGGTACAGCAAACATTGATGTGCGAAGTTTTCGCTTGAATTTTGAAGTAAATGCCTTTATTTATCATCGGAAAACAGCAGAAAAACTTACGACTATTTTTTATAACGATATGAAACTTTCACATGAACTAACGTTTCAACAATATAAAGAACGATCGGTACTTATTCGATTTAAAGAATCCGTTTCCCGGCTTCTATCCCCTATTTTATAAGATGTTTGTCATTTTATTTGGCAAACATCTTTTTTCTTTTAACAAACGAAAACTTATCATTTTCTCTCCCATCTTAGTCGAATTTTTTTCCTGTCCCGTGCTATGATTACATATAAAGAAATCTTCCATCAGTGGTTGATGTTGCTCTTCCCCACTGTTGGATCAAAAAAGGAAGCGGTTTTATGACACATATATTAGTTGCAGATGACGATCAGCACACCCTTCAACTAATTGCTTTACACCTTGCCAAAGAACCATATGAAGTTTCATTAGCAAAAGACGGGCATGAAGCGATGCACATCTTGCAAACGACACCGATCGATTTGGCTATTTTAGATGTCATGATGCCATTTAAAAATGGGTATGAACTAACTACCTACATTCGAGAACATTCCCACATTCCAGTCTTGTTACTGACAGCTAAAGGAGAATTAAAAGATAAGGAAAAAGGGTTCCTTGCTGGTACGGATGATTACATGGTAAAACCTTTTGAAGCAAAAGAACTTCTTTTTCGAATCAAAGCATTGCTCCGTCGCTATCCGTCTCAAAATGAGGACGTGATACAATTAGGGGAAATGACGATTGACAAAAAAAGTTTTGAAGTTTGCTTACCCAAGCAAACGTTGCTATTACCGTTAAAAGAATTCGAACTATTAGTGTATTTAGCGACCTATAAAAAACAAGTACTTAGCCGAGAACAAATCATTGAATCAATTTGGGGATTAGATTTTAAAGGGGACGTACGTACGGTAGATGTTCATATTAAACGATTACGCGAACGTCTAAAAGGTCGTGTAAAAAACGTAACCATTAAAACAGTTCGTGGCGTTGGATACATGTTAGAGGGGTGATGGTCATACATTCACTATATAGTAAATTTACGATTACTACGATTGCTATCATGCTTATTAGTGCATTCACAGCTTTTGCATGCTCTAATTTTTATTATCAACAAACGTTAAAACCAGAAAATGATGCAAAAAATACAAAAGTAGCGCAACATATTGCAACGTATATCGAACGCCATCCTATGGTAGATGTCGATGAATACTTAACGAATATCGCTAATACTGGATACCAACTATATTTTATTGCTCCAAACGAACAAAAAGGAACCTTTTATGGTGCTACTTTCCGTAAACAACATTTAGAACAATCAACGATACAAGAAGTCCAAAGTGGAAACATATATCATGGAATTTTACAATTCCCCCAAGAAACATTTGTAACCGGATTTTTCGCAAATGAATTAATGAATACTATTGGCGTCCCCGTACAAATAGGCGGAGAAAATTATGCATTATTTTTACGTCCTAACATAAAAATGTTATTTAACGAAATGCATATTTTACTCGGTTGGTTAACTGCTTTAACCGTTATTTTCAGCATTTTTTTTGTTTTGTTTAACACTGTTTTCCTCGTTCGCCCGATTCAGCAATTAACCCAAGCGGTAAATGACGTGGCTACTGGTAATTTTTCGATTACCTTTACCCATGATAGTAAAGATGAAATTGGACAACTATCGAAACGTTTTAGCCATATGGTGACACAACTAGGGCAATTAGATGAAATGCGAAAAGAATTTATTTCAAATATTTCTCATGACATCCAGTCCCCTCTTTCTAACATTCAGGGATATGTCTCTTTACTAGAAGACGAACAATTATCAACAGAAGAACGGAAGCAGTATGTTGCCATTATTAAAAATGAAAGTGAACGTTTATCTCACTTATCTAAACAATTACTCATGCTTGCTTCATTAGATAAAGAAGATTAC
The DNA here is from genome assembly GCF_001375675.1 of Massilibacterium senegalense. Taxonomy (NCBI): domain Bacteria; kingdom Bacillati; phylum Bacillota; class Bacilli; order Caryophanales; family Bacillaceae; genus Massilibacterium; species Massilibacterium senegalense. The sequence continues at coordinate 334,191 of NZ_LN831785.1, forward strand.
TTTATTCAAAAAGAACAGTTTTCGTTAACGAATCAGCTAAAACAATTGATACGGCAATACCAATGGAAAGTAAGTAAACAAAACATGATGGTTTCCCTTTCTTGTCCTCCCCTTTTTATCAACGGAGATCCAACCCTTTTATATTCTGTATGGGAAAACCTTTTTACAAATGCAATCAAATACAATGAACCAAACGGAACGATTGACATAATGGTAAAAGAAACAGAAACGACTATTATCGTAACCTTTACCGATACGGGAATCGGTCTATCTAAAGCAGAACAACAACGAATTTTCGATCGTTTTTACCGTGTCGACGAAACGCGAACGAGCCAAATAGAAGGAACTGGTCTTGGGTTGTCTATCGTGCAAAAAATTATCAATATCCATCAAGGAACCATTGATGTCTGTAACGCACCTAATCACGGGACATCGTTTATCATCTCATTACCAAAATAAAAAAAGCGGAGGGCGATTGCTTAGGGGCGACTAGCGCCCGGAGCTGGATTATAAAAAAGCGGAGAAGGGCTCATCTAGCGACAGAGTAATAAGGCGCACGATGGATTGGCAGTTTGATTCCCCACTTAACTGTTGTCGGTCTACCTTAACATTTTAAGTGAGGCTTACTCCCCATTAATGAAAGATAATTTTTTACTTTTGTTCATATTGTATTCACATTCACTTCTTATACTGAAAAAGAACAACAAAAAAAGGAGAGAAAAAAATGGAACGATATAGTCACACATTACTTCGATTTTCTGCTATTTTCGCTTTAATTGGTGCGGTTTTAGGTTCACATATGGCAGGTTCAGGTTCATACTCCTTCCGTCCGATTCATGCTCATATTTTAGTTGTCGGTTGGTTAAGTATTTTTGCTTTTGCTGTTTTTTATAAAGTATTTCGGGTAAATGTTAGTACAAAAATAGCTGCTGCACATACATGGACAGCAATTATTGGGGTAATCGGACTTACAGTTGGTATGTGGATGCAAACAATCGAACTTTCACGCGGATTACAACTTGGTGTTTATATTGGTGGAGGCACTATTTTATTAATTAGTTTCGTCTTATTTTTATTTTTAACATTTAAAGTACAATCGACAGAAAGATAAAACAAAGGTAGGTCTTATTTTCTATGGAAACGAGACCTGCTTTTTTTATTTTTTTAAAAAATAATTGATAATGAATATCATTATATGTATAATTGATAATAATATTCATTATATGAGTAAAATATTTAAGGAGCGATACATACATGAAAAAAACAATTCTACTATCATCTGTTTTACTACTTTCTAGTAGCTTACTATTCGGATGCGCACAAAATACAGAGAAACAAGAAACGAAAAAGGAAACGACTACTACATTATCAAATGGGATGAAACAAGTGACAAGTGATTACCGGGAATATGCATTAGCTGAAATGGACGACTTTGTCGTTAAAACAGAAGCTTTTGCAACGGCTGTAAAAGCTGGTGAGGTTGATAAAGCGAAAGAATTATACGCCCCTGCTCGTATGCATTATGAACGTGCAGAACCGATTGCAGAAGCTTTTGGTGATCTAGACCCAAAAATTGATGCACGTGATGGCGATGTTCCTGCTGAAGAATGGGGAGGTTATCACCGTATCGAACAAGGTTTATGGGAACAAAACACAACGGCAGGTTATGAAGCGTATGCCGATCAACTAATAAAAGATACAAAACTATTACGCGCAAAAGTAGAAACAGTAGAAGTAACACCTGACTTACTTACTACAGGAGCGGTTGATTTATTAAATGAAGTATCTACATCCAAAGTAACAGGAGAAGAAGACCGTTATTCACACACTGACTTATACGATTTTGCAGCAAACGTACAAGGTGCTGAAAAAATTTATGAATTATTAAAACCTGCTATCGAGAAAAAAGATAAAGAACTAGCGAAAGAAATCGGCCAACGTTTTGATGAAGTATACGCTTTATTAAATCAACATAAACAAGGCGACGGATATGTGTTATATACAGATTTAAACAAGGCACAAGTGAAAGAATTGAGCCAAGCAATCGATACATTAGCAGAACCACTATCTCAAATGGGAATTGTGTTGGAGGGATAATTTAGTCATGTCGGACGTAGAGAAAGAACAACTAAAACAAGAAGAAAAAACAATATTTGATAAACAAATTACCCGTCGAAAAATGTTAAAAGCAACAGGAATCGGAGGCCTTGGTGTATTAATCGGAGCTTCTGGTGTTGGTGGTTTACTCTCTTTAACCGATCTTGGTTCATCGGTTACAAAGAGTAAACCGAACAAAAATGAAATGGTTCCGTTTTACGGAAAACATCAAGCAGGTATTACAACCGATGTCCAAAACCACATTTACTTTGCTTCCTTTGACGTAACAACGACGAAAAAATCCGATTTAAAAAAATTATTTCAAGATTGGACAGTTGCTGCAGCATTATTATCTGAAGGAAAACCAGTCGGGGAACTTTCAAGCAATGAATATATCCCCCCTATTGATACGGGAGAAGCTGCAGGACTCTCCCCTTCTAACCTAACAATTACATTTGGCGTGGGACCAAGTCTATTTGAAAAAGACGGTGTTGATCGCTTTGGGTTAAAGCATAAACAACCGAAAGAACTAGTCGACTTACCTAAGTTTCCAATGGATGCATTAGAAGAAAAATGGACAGGTGGGGACATCTGTATTCAGGCTTGTGCAGATGATGCGCAAGTTGCATTTCATGCAGTACGAAACCTTGCCCGTATCGCTCGTGGTAAAGCGACTATCCACTGGGCACAAGCTGGGTTCCAACGTTCAAAACAATCTGATTCTAAAAATGAAACACCGCGAAACTTATTCGGTTTTAAAGACGGCACGGTGAATCCGAACGTACAAGATAACAATGAGATGAACAAAGAAGTTTGGGTACAAAATGGTGATGGACCAAATTGGTTAACAAACGGGACGTATTTAGTCGTTCGCCGCATTCAAATGTATTTAGAAGTATGGGACCGTTCAACGTTACGCGATCAAGAAGATACATTCGGTCGTCATCGTGATAGCGGTGCACCACTTGGTCAAGAAAAAGAATTTGACCCAGTTGATTTAAACAAAAAAGATGAAAATGGAAACTTAGCGATTCCTGAAACTGCTCACGTCCGTTTAGCTCATGGCAATGGAAAACAACAAATATTACGACGCTCTTTCTCGTATGCAGATGGAATGGACATCAAAACAGGTTCATTCGATGCTGGTCTTTTATTTATCAGTTTCCAACGAAAACCAAGTAAACAATTTATCCCGATGCAACAACGTCTTGCAACGATGGATAAATTAAATGAATATATCGTACATCGTGGCAGTGCGCTTTTTGCTTGTTTACCTGGAACAAATACCAGGGGCTACATTGGAGAAACTCTCTTTTCATAAGAGTTTTTCTTTTTGCATTCGAAAGAAAGGAACATCATGCATATGACAAATATAACAAAATATCTTTCTATTTTTATCGCTTGTCTCGTTCTATTCACAACGTTTTCCTTCCCTGCTTTTGCGGAAGAAAATCATGATGAATTATTTATTTCAATCGGTGATGCGATTATGCAAGCAAAAGAAAATAATTGGGGAAATGTACAAGAACAGGTCAACCAATTTGAACAAGATTGGAATACTATAAAAAAGGCAGACAGTACACAAGCGAAACAAGTAGATCAACAACTACAAAAAGTGAAACAAGAAATCGATACAAAAGATCAATCAAAAGTACAAGCAGCGCTTTCTTCTTTATCAAATACGGTTGTTGCTTACGATAACGAGCAAAATCCTGTTGATAAAGAAAAGGAAAAAGAAAAAATAAAAGCACTGCTTCCATCCGTAGAAACATTAAAAAAATTAATTGAACAAAATGAATTTGAACAAGCAAACAAACAATACCAACTTTTTTTAAGCGAATGGAATAAAGCAGAAATGATTGTTCGGGAAGAAAGCGTTGTTTCTTATGGGGAAATTGAAACGGCGATGGCTTTCATTCGAATTGCTATTACGGAAGAACCACCTAACCAAGAAAAAGCATTAACTAATGTAGACAAATTAACAACTGCAATCCATAACTTTTTAACTGGAAATGTACAAGAAGGCAATAGCGGTAATTACTCCCTTCAAGATGTTACAACAAAATTAGCAACGAGCGAAAAAGCAATCGATGATCAAGATTACGAAAAAGCATCAGAAGAGTTAACTGACCTTTTAAACATTTGGCCAATTGTTGAGGGCGAAGTAAGAACGAGAGATAGCAAATTATACAATGATGTAGAAACAAAAATCCCAACTGCCATCAGTTTATTAAACTCGAAAAATGGTGATAAGGAAAAAGCAAAAACAATAGCGATTGATTTACATGATCGACTGACACCATTATTAGCTCGGACTAGCTATACCGCTTGGGATGCTGCCTTAGTCTTATTACGAGAAGGACTAGAAGCGTTACTCATTATCTCAGCCTTACTTGCGTTTTTAAAGAAAACAAATCATGCAAACAAACAAAAATGGATTTGGGGCGGAGTTATATTCGGACTCATTGCAAGTGCCATTTTAGCTATCCTAATCAATCTCTTATTTTCAACTGCTACTGCAGCGTCTAGCAGGGAATACATTGAAGGAATTACCGGGATTGTGGCGGTTATGATGATGCTAACAGTCGGCGCTTGGCTTCATAACAAATCAAATATTCATAATTGGAATCGGTATATTAATGATCAAATGAACCAAGCAATTGCGACGGGAAGTTTACTTTCCATGGCGTTTATTAGTTTCCTTTCTATTTTTAGAGAAGGAGCTGAAACGATTATCTTTTATGTAGGAATGGCACCTTCTATGTCGTTAAATGATTTAGTATTAGGAATCGGTATTGCTACCCTTATTTTACTTGTTGTTGGATTTATTCTTTTCCAATATAGTGTAAAAATTCCGATTCGACCATTTTTCACCGTCGCAACGATTTTTATTTATTTCCTAGCCTTTAAAATTCTCGGGGTAAGCATTCACGCTCTACAAATTGCCAATGTCATTCCGACAAGTACGATTTCTTCGTTACCATTTGTAGATTTACTAGGCTTTTATCCAACAATCGAAACAATTATTCCTCAAATTATCTTGTTAGTACTAATTATATTCACTACATGGTGGATACAGCAAACGAACAAAAAACATGCATAACCGATGAACCGTATTCTCTTTTTAGGATACGGTTCATTTGCTTTTTTATCTTATTTTCATTAATATATTGCTATTATTATGGTTGAAAGGATGATGATATGTACGCCTCATTTTTAGAAACTTGTAACCAACTAGTACCGAAAGAACAGCGCGGTAGTTTCCAACACATTCGCGCCATTCAACGTCTCTTTTCTGCTCATTTTCCTTTTGAAAATTTAGATGTATTAAGAAACGAAATTGGTCCGATTACGAAAGACTTTTTAATCGATAAATTTTTAGTTCGTCGGCGCGGTGGTCTTTGTTATGAAATCAATGCTTTTATGTATCTCATTTTGAAAGACTTACACGTTCCAGTAACCCTCGCAATTGGTACAACACAATCTGATGGTACTTGGAATGTCCCGCATGCCCACGCGATTATTATATGGAAAAAGGACGAAAAACTGTACGTCATCGACAATGGAACAGGTAATAATTTAGCGTTAGCACCGTTACAATTAGACGGACCAAGTGTCACTTCCCCGTTTGGATTGTATCGTCTAAAATCAGAACAAACCGAACAAGGAACGATTGTCATGCAAAAACAAGAAGAGAAACAATGGACCATTTTGTATGCCTTTCATCCTGTTACCGTTCCTTGGGGTGAACTGGATAGAATAAAAACACGTATTCATACACACGAATGCTCTTCGTTTCGTACAAAACTCATGATTACCCAAACGCTCTCAAACGGAACGATTTCTATTAATAATGAGCGAGTAAAACGAAAATGGATAGACGGCCAACAAACTATCGTTCCTTTTCAAACGAATCAACAGCTAGTAGATGCAATCTATATGCATTTCCCACCTTCTATCGCTGACGTCGCCTCTAACTATTTTCTATAAAAGTAGAACACGTGTAGCTAACCTACTGCTACACGTGTTGTTTATAATGAATGTCCAATGATAAAGCCAATAAAAGCAAGCAGGATTCCTAAGATGTAACTTAAAAAACCGTAGAAAAAGAGCCACTTTTTTTCTTTTCGTAATTGAAATAATTCTACATAAAATGTAGAAAACGTTGTGAATGCGCCAAGAAATCCTGTTGCAAGCAATAAAGACAGCGTATTCGAAACAGCTAAACCTGTCACTATTCCGAGTAAAAAAGAACCCACAGTATTGACAAATAGCGTCCCGATTGGAAGATTACGTTTTCCTGCATTCCATTTTTGACTAATAAAAAACCGAAGCATTGCACCAAAAAAACCACCAATGGCAACCATTATTACTTCTATCATAATGTCACCTTCTCTTTTCCACCTAACGTCCAACCGAAGAAAACAAAGAAAAAGCCTGTTATCACACTAATGAAACAATAGAAACAAGCAAGAAGAACTTCATGATTCATCCATAGTTCCACCGTTTCCATACTAAATGTTGAAAACGTCGTAAATGAACCGATAACCCCTGTACCTACTGCTTTTGTTAAAAGCGGAGAAAAACGATTTGTTTTCATTGTTCGGCTCGTTAACCATCCTAAAAAAAAACAACCGACACTATTTGCAATCATCGTTCCAGTAAAAAAAGAAGATGGAAACATCGTTGTCATCCACAGACTTAATCCGTATCGCAAAAGACTACCAATCATTCCTCCAATACCGATTAAAAAATAGATCATGCTTATTCCTTCTTTCTGAACAAAAAACTTCTACCCTTTTATTTAGAATAAAATTTTTGCTAAAAAAAGTAAAGGGGAAAAGCCGTTATAACGTTTGTAACGCTTCATCCAAATCACGAATTAAATCATCCACACTTTCAATTCCGACCGAATAACGCAAGAGGCCATCCCCTATACCACGAGAATGACGTACTTTTTTTGGCATTGCTGCATGAGACATTTTTGCTGGGTACGATAAAATACTCTCCACTGCACCAAGTGATACCGCGACAATCGGAATCTTTACTTGGTTCATTACTTGTAACGCTTTTTCTTCATTTCCTACATCAAACGACACAATTGCTCCATATCCACTAGATTGCTGTTCGTGAATGGTACGTTGTGGATGATTAGTTAACCCTGGGTAATAGACGTGTTGTACTTTTGGATGACCTGACAACCAGTTTGCTAATTTTCGAGCATTCTGTTCATGAATACTCATCCGAGCAGACAATGTCTTCATCCCACGCATTAATAACCAAGAATCTTGTACACCGAGCATATTTCCTAATCCATTTTGCATTTGTTTGATTTTGTTCGCGAGCCCTTTGTCATTTACAACCGCTAATCCAGCGATTAAATCAGAATGACCGCCTAAAAATTTAGAAGCGCTATGTAAAACAACATCGACACCAAGTTCTAAAGGACGTTGATAATACGGGGTCATAAATGTATTGTCTACCATCGTTAAAACATTCCGTTCTTTCGCAACTTCCACTACGCCCTTCATATCCGTTATTTTTAAGGTAGGGTTAGATGGAGTTTCCATGTAAATCACTTTTGTATTCGGTTGAATTGCTGCTTTTATCACTTCTATATCAGTCATGTCCACAAAGGTTGTTTCAATATTCATTCTCGGTAAAATGGTCGTTAATAAACGATACGTCCCTCCGTACACGTCTTCTGTACAAACGATATGATCGCCACTAGATAAAATCATCAATGCACTAGAAATGGCCGCCATTCCAGAAGCAAATGCATACCCATAGTTTCCACTTTCCAATTGCGCAATATACGCTTCTAATGCTTTTCTTGTCGGATTTCCGGATCGAGTATAATCAAATTCTTGTCCATTTAATACATCTGTTTGGTGAAATGTCGATGCTTGAATAATCGGCGTACTAGATGCGCCTGTTCGTTCGTCAATCGCACCTTCATAATGAATATTTTTCGTTTCGAATCGTTGTTTATTTTTCATTTATCGTTACCTTCACTTTCCATTCAAATTCTGCCTCTTTTAACGCTTGGTCCAAATCTTGAATTAAATCATCTATATGTTCAATTCCGACAGAAATACGTAATAACGTATCACTAACACCAACTTCCTGTCTAATTTCCTCTGGAATATCGGCATGCGTTTGAATCGCAGGATACGTTAATAACGTCTCTACTCCACCTAGGCTTTCTGCAAAAGAAATCAATTGAACATGTCGTAAAATTGGTTCAACTAATGCTACATCCACTACTTCAAATGAAAAGATCCCTGTATTTCCAGAAGATTGTTTATGATGAGTATGATACCTTGGGTGTGTTTCGATTGCAGGATAATAAACGTTTTTCACTAAAGGATGTACCTTTAAATATTTCGCTAGTTTTGTAGCATTTTCTTCATGTCGTTCCATCCGTAATGCTAAAGTTTTCATCCCTCTCATCAATAACCAAGCATCTTGCGCACCTAACACGCAGCCAATTGTATTTTGTAAAAATTCCATTTTTTCTGAAAGTTCTTTTCCTTTTGTTACAATTAAGCCTGCTAATACGTCATTATGACCACCTAAATATTTTGTGGCACTATGGACCACAATATCAATACCATGTTCTATCGGTCGCTGGAAAAATGATGTTAGCAACGTATTATCTACAATTGTAAGAAGTTGACGCTGTTTCGCCCAACTGCTCACCTTTTCCAAATCCGTAATCATCATAAGTGGATTGGTTGGCGTTTCGATAAAAATAGCTTTTGTCTGTCCTGTTTGTGCTCGTTCTAATGCTTCTATATCATTCGTATCTACATATGTCGCAGTAATTCCAAAACGGGACATTACCTGTTCCATAATCCGGTATGTGCCGCCATATAAATCAACTGATAGAATTAAATGATCTCCTTGACTAAAAAGAGAGAATACAAGTTGAATAGCTGCCATACCGGTACTACAGGCAAAACCTGCATCTCCTTTTTCTAATTGTTTAATCGCCTCTTCTAATACAGAGCGCGTTGGATTTTTTGTACGAGCATAATCAAATCCAGTACTTTCGCCTAAAGCGGGATGTCTATATGCAGTGGAATTATAAATAGGATAACTAATTGCCCCTGTACGTTTATCAATCGTTGAACCAATTTGCGCTAACACACTTTCTATTCTCATTGTTACAACTCCCTTCGTAATAAACAAAAAAATCTCTTTCATCATGTATGAAAGAGATAAAGGACGAGTGTCTCTCTTATCTCCCAGAATGTAATTTCTGTTGGATTTAGCACCGTATCTTGCAATAACGATTGGTTGCCGGGTTTCATTGGGCCAATTCCCTCCACCTACTCTTGATAAGATAATACTGATTATTCTGTTTTTTTAATTCAATCTATTCTTATCATATTTGTTAATATTAAAAACGTCAAGTAAAATTTACGATAAAGAAATCTTCTATCAGTAGAGGCTTTCATCCTTCTCCTAACAATGTTTAATGCACTTATCTATCTTTTATTATCTCGAAAGCAATAGGAGTTTGTTCAACGAAAAAGCAATAAGGCTCCTAGTAAAAAAGCGTGCTCTTTGCGTCTGCAACTAGGCGTCTTATTACGGCAACTTAATTCCCCGCTTCGTTATGTTTCAATACTATTGGGGTCTTACTACCTGTTAAAGAGGGTTCAACGTCCACTAATTTTTTGATAAAAAAAGATGTGCTATCTTTTTCGAAACTAAACCATACTTTGGAGAAAATAGCCATGCAAGTAAAAAGATAAAGCCTGCCATAGATGCCATGGCTCCAGAAATCGAAACATCGAAATAACTAGCAACATAGTATCCTAATAAAGCATCAATCGTTCCAATACAAGCACTAAAAACTAACATAACGGACAATTTATCTGTTAATAAATAAGCAGTAGCTCCTGGAGCGATTAACATAGCAACTACTAGTATAGAACCAACGCTATCAAAAGCAGCAACGGTCGTAATGGATACCATACCCATTAATAAGTAATGAATAAACATGAGTGGAATTCCAATTGCTACTGCCATATTTGGATCAAAGGATGTAATCTTAAATTCTTTATAAAAACAAAAAATTATTAGTAAATCTATAAAAAGAACACTACTGAGCAAAACAACAGCTTGGGGAACATCTCCTAAAAAGGGAACTTGGATGGTATCCCAAGGAACAAATGTAATTTCCCCCATTAATGCATGCTCTACATCTAAATGAACATTTTCAACAAACAGCGATAATAAGATAACACCAATTGCAAACAAAGTTGTAAATACGACACCTATTGCCGCATCTTGCATCGTTCCAAGTTGATGAAGTAGCTGAACTAAAAAGGCGGTCAGTAATCCAACAATAACTGCACCAATCAACATATACATGCCATTCACACTTTGACTAATGAGAAAAGCTAACACAATTCCTAATAAAACAGTATGACTAATCGCATCCGATAACATAGCAATTTGACGTAAAATTAAAAAGCTACCGACTATTCCACAAGTCACGCCAACTAAAATACCTGTTGCAATAATCCAACCTTCATAACTCAAGGACACTCCTCCTTTCTTTTATTTATTCTGCCTTCATAAAAGGGTAAGACGCTTTCACCTTTTTTACCATTTGTTGTAACGACTGAAAATTTTTTTCGATTAATTGTTCTCTACTTTCTACTTTCATGAACTCGTTCGGATACATTTCTTGAAGTTGCTCTAACGTTTGGATAATTTTTAATTTTTCTGCTGTTTGTTTCCCTTCTTCTGTTAGCATTATCATATCCAACGTAGTAACAATCCATTGTTCTTCTTCTAATAACGCTACTAATTTATTAAATGCCTTCCCTTTCATATAAAATGAAGACGAAGCATCTTGATAAGAAAGAGCTGATACTTGTTCCCTTGACAAACTATACAAAAAAACAAGCAATGATTCTTTTAATAAACGTTTATCATTTTCTTGTCTCCGCACTCTTTTGGCAATTAAACCCCGTTTCGGAGCAAATAACATCGAAATAACAAATAGAGTAGTTGCAGTTAAAACAATAAAAGGTCCAGTTGGAAGCCCCGTGCGTAATGTACTAATCAATGTCCCCATGACACCAGATACAGCACCTATTGCTCCCGAAATGGATACCATTATTTCTAATGAATCAGTCCAATATCTTGCAGCGAGTGCTGGCGTAATAAGTAAAGCTGCCATTAAAATCACACCAACTGCTTGAATACCGACAACAACTGTTAAAACGAGAAGCGATAGAAATAAAAAGTTTAAAAAACCAACTGGTAATCCAATTCCTTTTGCAAACGCAGGATCAAATGTTGCTACTTTCAATTCCTTAAATAAAAGTAATGTAACCACTACAATACTAAAAGCAGTTGATGTCATCACAATAACATCAGTACCGACTAAAGATGCTGCCTTTCCAAAAATAAAACTATCTAATCCACTTTTATTTCCAGAAGGAGTTTGGGCTATTTTTGTTAAAAGTAAAATACCCATTCCAAAAAACACAGATAATATTAGAGCAATAGCTGTATCTTCTTTTAACCGAGAATACAGTGTAATTTTTTGAATCAAATAAGTAGCAAGCAATCCTGTTACGGTAGCCCCAATTATTAAAAATAAAAGATTTTTTTCACCAATCAATAAAAAGGCTAATGCAATACCGGGTAAGGAAGCATGAGCAACCGCATCACCAATTAAACTTTGCTTTCTTAAGTAAGCAAAGCTCCCTAAAACTCCACTCGCAATACCAAGAAGAAGCGTACTTATTAAAACCCATTGTGTATTAGCATCTAATAACACTATTTCCTCTCCCCCCTCATGACTGTACAATCGCCTGTTTATTTTGTAAAAAAGTAAGCTGTCCACCGTATGTTTGTTGTAAATGTTCCAATGTAAACACATCTTTTGTTGGACCAAATCCAATGACCATTCGATTTAAAAGTAATGTCCAATCAAAGTATTCTGGAACTGTTTGTAAATCATGATGCACAACTAATACTGTTTTCCCTTCTTCTTTTAATTCATTTAAGAGGGCAATAATTGCTTTTTCAGTAGCTGCATCAACTCCCACAAATGGTTCATCCATAAAATACACATCTGCTTCTTGAGCCAGAGCACGAGCAAGAAAAATTCGTTGTTGTTGTCCCCCTGACAATTGACTAATTTGTCGATTTGCATATACACTCATCCCCACTTTTTCCAAACATCTCATTGCTTTTTCTTTATCTAATTTAGACGGACGATGAAACCAACCAACATGGCCGTAACGCCCCATCAAGACAACATCCAAAGCGCTCGTTGGGAAATCCCAATCAACTGAACCACGTTGTGGAACATAACCTACTTTTTTATTTTTTGGTGAATAGGACTGATCCAAAATTTTAATTGTTCCGGACACTTTTGGCATAAACTCAAGAATCGATTTAATAAGTGTAGATTTTCCAGCACCATTCGGCCCTACAATCCCCATTAACTTTCCTGCTGGTACATAAAACGAAACATTTTGTAAGACTGCTTTTTTATGATATGCGACGGTTAAATGATCAACCTCTACCGCTTTCATCCGTTTTCATCTCCTTATTTTAAAGATTGAACAATTGTATCAACATTATGTTTGTACATACCTACATATGTTCCTTCTTCCGTCCTCTCTTCTCCCATTGCATCTGAAAATAATTCTCCTCCAATCACAACGTTGTGATTTTTCTTTTTTGCTCCTTCTATTACGGCTTGAATCGATTTTTCAGATATACTGGATTCAATAAACACTGCTTTTACTTGACGATTTACCAATACATCTACTAATTTTTGCACATCTTTTATTCCATACTCTGCATCCGTACTCAATCCTTGTAAACCCATTACCTCCATGTCATAAGCATCACCAAAATAACCAAAGGCATCATGTGCAGTTACAAGTACCCGCTGTTCTTTTGGAATAGTTTCAAGTCGTTCTTTTGCATATTCTTTTAACGCTGCTAATTCTTCATAATACTGCTTTGCATTTTTTTGATACTGTTCTTTATGATCAGGGTCTAATCCTATTAATCCTTCTTCTACTTGCTTCACGGCTTCTGTCCAAAGATCAATATCAAACCATACATGTGGATCAACTATACGAACATCTTCCTTATCTTCTTTTAATAAAGACTTGTCAATTTGTTCTGCAATCGCATACGTTGGTTTTTCTTTATCCATCTTTGCAAGGACATCTGTCATTTTCCCTTCTAAATGTAAACCATTATAAAAAATAATATCTGCTTCTTGCAGTTTTTTTATATCACTTTGTGTTGCTTTATATAAATGAGGATCAACACCTGGTCCCATCAAACTAACAACTGTTACATATTCACCACCAATATTTTTCACAGCATCTGCCACCTGACTAGTAGTTGCCGTCACGATTAACGTTTCTTTTTTATTTTTTGCACTTTCTTCATTTGTGCATCCAATTAAACCAATAAAACTAATCACAAACGCCATCATTGCCATTAATATTTTTTTATTCATCATAACCTCCCATTTGCTCTTATTAAAAATTGTTTACCAAGGTAAACTTTTAGGGCAAAAAAAATCTTTTCTTTTAAAAGAAAAGCTACGACGTTATTTTTTTCCTAAGGCAAAAATTGTTTACCAAAGTAAACTTTAACAAATAACCATTCTTTTTGCAAGACTTTTTCATAAATGACCTATATGTTTTCTAATAATAATTATGGTATGATGTTTGTGGCTTTGTTGTTATTAAAATGTTTTACATCAGAGGTGTATAGCGGTGAAAGTACAACAGAAAAAGTGGATATCTACAATCGCCAAAATATGTTTCTCTTTAAGCGTGTTGAGTTTTGTATGTTATCAAGGAAAAAAAGAACTCGACAACCTTTCGATAGAGGAGTCTATCAAAATCTTCAAATCATTGTCTTCCATTCAATTTTTTTCTGCGGTATTTTTAGGAATAAGCGCTGTATTTATCATGTTTTTTTATGATGTATTACTCGTACGTTCGTTGAAAATATCGATTTCTTTATCAAAAATATTCCGAGTTTCATGGGTTGCCAATACGTTAAATGGCATTTTAGGATTTGGCGGCTTAATCGGAGCTGGAGTACGTTTTCTTTTATACAAAGGACACACTACAAATCCAATGAAATTAATTCAAGGGGTTGCCTGGATGACGATGGCCATGATGAGTGGCTTATCTTTTTTATCTTTTTTAGTCGCCATTAATTTTTTTCATGGACAACCGTTATTACATTCAAATGCATGGCTTTATTTCGTTTTAGCTGGTGTGGTGTTATTTTTACCATTTTATATTATTTCTTCTCACATAAAAGGAAAAAATATTGCAACACCTCGTTTAACACTCCAATATACAGTTGTTTCGTCTCTAGAATGGTTAGCAGCAGCTACCGTTGCTTACTTCTGCTTATCTATGGTTGGTGGTGAAGTTCAACTGCTAACATTTTACGGTATATTTTTTCTTTCTTCTGTAGCCGGTTTACTTAGTTTAATTCCAGGTGGATTTGGTGCGTTTGATATTATGCTTTTAGTAGGACTTCAAACGCTAGGATTAGATGAAGAAATTGTCTTAACAAGTATATTCTTATATCGACTCGTATATTACTTGATTCCCTTTATAATCGGGTTATTATTAGGAACAGTAGAAGTGATTCGTGCCACATTTCGTCCTGCCCAATAATCGTTATCTTTGCGGAAAACACATAATTCTTTTCTTCTTATCCTTCTTTTTATTATAATAGAAATAATTTCTAAATAAAAAGAAGGTGATCGAATGAGCTTAGAAAACGTAGATGTACTCGTTTTTGATTTAGACGGTACACTTTATGATGATGATCAGCAGTTTTTTCATTTAAAAGAAGAATTAAAAAAGCAAATAACAAACGATAATCATGAAAAATTTGATCATGATTATGATTCGATTATTAACCGCACACATTCTTTACAAGTAGGGACGGTCTATGATGTGATGCGTCAATGGATTATCCATCACTCCAATCATACAGTAACGAACGTTTTTGATTGGAATGGAGCCCCAATCCCTCAAAAAAAATGGCCAAAAGAATATGAACAATCATTCCCTATCAAAACAGATACACTGTTCCCTATTGGTGATATATGGGAATTGTTAGGAGTTGCTGCTTTTTATTACAAAATTGATACAAAACAATTTTTACAATCTTTTTTTGCAACACGTCGTTATATGATGAGTGATCATTTTAAAATGACACCTATTCAGCAAATAGATGCAACTTTTGCTAAACTATATCATACAAAAAAAGTCGTATTAATGACAAACAGTTCAGAAGAAGATGGACGAGCTATTCTAAAAAAAATCGGCATTCACGATTATTTTCATCATTACATCTTTAGTGCAAAAAAACCAATTCATACACAAGAACATTTAATAAACATTCAAAAAATGTACGATGTCCCGTATAACCGTATTTTATCAATCGGAGATAATTTCGTGAATGAAATTATTCCTGCTAAACAATTAAACTGTAAAACGATTTGTATTGATCCGTTCCAAATTGGAAATCCTTCCTTTATTGATCTCCATTTGGAAAATCCGCAAGAATTAATTCCTGCGCTTCATCAAATGTTATAATTTTTTAAAAAAAGAGTTGACGACTGTCAACTCTTTACATTTTCTACTGGTGCTTCTTCCATTTGTTCCTTCCTTATTTGTATCATCTTTCGTACATGATGAAAAATAGTTTTTGCTGCTGCATAAAACGGAATCCCAAACATAACTCCGACAAGGCCGGCAATATTTCCTGCTACTAATAACACGATAAAAATGGTTAACGGGTGCATTTGTAATGTTTTTCCTTGAACGTATGGAGAAATAATATTCGAATCAATTTGTTGTGCAACCACCATGACAATAATCGCATAAAGTGCCATTACTGGTTCTTGTAAAAAGGCTAACACAACAGCAGGAACAGCACCTAAAAACGGACCAAAGTAAGGAATAAAGTTCGTTAAAAATGCGATAAACGCAAGCAATAAAGCATAATCTAAACCGATAATTGCATATCCAATAAACGCCATCACTCCGACACAAAAACTAACAATCACTTGTCCTTTTAAATAACTTAGCAACACGGTATGTACATCTTTTAACATTAAAATAAGCTGTGGTTGATAGGTTGTAGGAAAAAGCTTCGAAAACGTTTTTGGAAACCTTGGTCCGTCATATAACATGAAAAATAAAATAAAAAACGACGCAAAAATCGTAAATACAACTGAAATGGAACCCGATAAAAGACTAAATGTTCCATCTAATACGGATTGTGCAACGACTGCTACTTTATCTTTCCATTGATTTTTTTCTAACCAATCTGTAATATACTGTTCAATCTCTGGATGACTATTGATGTACAATTGCCAATCTTTCACATGACCACGAACCCCACTAAACATACTAGGGAGTGCTTTCATCAATTGTTGAATTTGCACGACTAAGGCGGGAATTAATTGTGAAATAGTAAGAACAAACAATCCAATAAAACTGAAGAATACAAGTATCACAGCTCGACTTCGTTTTTTTACATATTTCGTCAACCATTCTACTAAGGGAATTAACAAATAACAAAAGGTTCCTGCTAATAATACGGGAACAAAAAAAGTATTGACAAAAATAACAATTGGATTAAAAATAAAATTCACTTGCATACCTACTAAAATAATTAATAGAATAAGTAAAATAGCACTTAATAAGCGTAATGTATGCGTACTTGCTAACTTTTTTAGCATGTATATTCCTCCATTTTTTTTATCGTTCAACGTTTCTTATTTTGCCCGCTCTATCACTGTCTTAAACATCTTTTTAAATGATACTAGATAGCGAGGAAAAAATAATTACGATTCTTTTTATGGTACGATAAAAGAAACACATTCGTTTCATCTTTTTTCTATTCATGAAAAATAGCGTTAATTTTCTATGAATATACATATATATTAAAAAACAAAAAGATAGGAGATTCATATGGAAGATATCATTATCGCCCTTATTTTAGGGATTGTCGAAGGATTAACCGAATTTGCTCCAGTTTCTTCTACTGGGCATTTAATATTAGTAGGACACTTGCTTCATTTTGAAGGGCTCCGAGCTGCTACATTTGAAATTGTCATTCAATTAGGCTCGATTTTAGCCGTTGTCGTTGTCTTTTGGCAGCGATTATTAAGTTTAATTGGTGTTGGACCAATTGCACAAGAAAACAAACAACACACTTCTCATTTACGCCTTGTTCATATTATAATCGGTATTTTACCGTTTTTCATCGGCGGATTTTTATTCCATGATTTTATTAAAACAACATTATTTTCTCCAAAAACGGTTGTCATTGGTTTAGTTGCCGGTGGGATATTAATGATTTTCGCGGAAGTTTTTCATAAAAATCGTACCGAGGTGAGGGGACTTGATTCGATTTCATACAAACAAGCATTGTTAATGGGATTGTTTCAATGTTTAGCATTATGGCCAGGTTTTTCTCGGTCTGGTTCGACCATTTCTGGTGGATTAATAGTAGGCTTAAATCGAAAAACGGCTTCAGAGTTTACATTTATTTTAGCTTTACCTATTATGTTTGCAGCAACAGTAAAAGACCTCTATGATAGCTGGTCGTATTTGCAAGTAAGTGATATCCCTTTATTTGTCACTGGTTTCCTTACGGCGTTTGTCGTTGCACTATTTGCTATCCGATTCTTTTTATCACTTATTGCAAAAGTAAACTTAATTCCATTTGCCATTTATCGTTTTTTCTTAGCACTTGCATTTTGGATTTTTATTTTGTAAACAATAAAAAAGTTACTAGTATGCATACTAGTAACTTTTTTACTTTATGTAAGAACAGAATTAAAGAATGCCGCCAAGAAGACCTAAAACTAATTGTAATAATACGTCTAAGATTTGCATGTAGATTCCCTCCTTAGTTGTTAATTAACCTCTAAGGTGAGTATATAATGTGACTACATTCCAAACAATCACACTTTCATCATATTTGCAACGGCCCTTTTTGTACTTTTTTGGTTATAATGGTTTTTTCTTTAAGTAATATGGGGATATTTTTGTATGGTATCTATTTTTGAATCGACTTTTTTCCTCATTTTTCTTTATTTTCTTTGTTTTCCATAGGTAAATCTCCATTCTTTTTGTTCGAAGATTTGCCACAATTCCGTCATTTTTTGCTAACTTTCTTATTGAACAGTTTGTCGACGAGTTAATTTAGATAACTCATTTCTTTGATAAATATTATTACTTACTAATGCAATAATCACGAGAAGAGTTCCGACAAAATCAAAAATAGTCATTTGATATCCTTGCATCATGGAGATAACAAACGTTGTAATAGGTACAAAGTTAATAAATAAAATACCGTTAATTGGCGTTAAAATACTTACTCCAATATTCCAACCCAACAATGCGATAAACCCTGGGAATATAATCATAAATAACATTTCTGGTGTAATTTTCACTAGATTACTCATTGTTGGTACAGGTGTATATCCAACCCATGTTGTAATTGCGACGACTATACCAGCAGTTGCTGTCCCAAATAAACAACTTAACGTGGAATAGCGAAGAGCAGACCAATCGCTAAAATGATTGCCACCTAACGTATACACTACCCAACCTAACACACCAATAAAAATAAGTAAGACAGGAACAATTTGAGCACCGCCAACAAAAAAGCTCGTCACATCCCCTTTCGTAATGACAAGGAATACCCCAATAAATGCTGCAATAATGCATAACATCGTAAAACGTTGTGGACGATGTTTTTTATACACCCAAAGTAAAATAACAGAAATCATCGGCATTAACGCTTCCATGATAGATGCTAAAATAACGCCCGATTGTCCTAACATATGTTGTCCCCAAAATACTAGCAAATTATAAACAGCAAATGCCATTGTCCCAAAAAACCAAAGCGATAAACCTTTTCCTTCTAGCTTAAATGCTTGCTTTCCTTCTTTAATCCATAACACTACAAGTAATAAAATTGTAACTGCCGAATAGCGGATAATCGTAAAGTAGAATGGATCAATGTAGCGAAAAGAACGATCTGCTACAGGAAACATCGCCCCCCAAGATACACTTGCAATTAAACAAAGAAGCGCACCTTTTAATAACTGATCTTTCACCCATATTCCCCCCTATTGCTTCATTTTCTCTTTACTTTTATTTAACTGCATAATAAGATATCATGTAAAACGATTAAAAATGATAATAACCATCATTTAAAATGATAATAGAAATATATTTAAACATTTCTAAACTATTTTACTATGAAAGTAAGGGTGAAAAATGGATATAAAAGACTTACGAATTTTTGAAAGTGTCGCAAAAAACGAAAGTATAAGCAAAGCTGCCAAAGAGCTAAATTACGTTCAATCAAATGTCACGGCAAGAATTCAGAAGTTAGAAGAAGAGTTGCAAACTTCTTTATTTCATCGGCATCGAAAAGGGATGTTTTTAAATCCAGAAGGGAAAAAATTACTCGTCTATTCCAAAAAGATTACTTCTCTTATGAATGAAATGAAAAAAGCGATGCAGCACGCTGACCAGCCAGCAGGAAAGTTAGACATTGGGTCTGTAGAAACAGTGATTAAACTGCCCATTATTCTATCTTCGTATAATCAAAAATACCCGGATGTAGACCTTTCTCTCGTCACAGACGTAACAGAGCGCTTAATCGATCAAGTATTAGAACATCAATTGGACGGCGCGTTTGTTTCTGGATTTCCTACACATCATGATTTAATCCAACATCCTGTGTTCGAAGAAGAACTTGTCTTAATTTCCCATTCCAAGTTACAATCCGTTGAAGATTTAAAAACGAAACCCCTTTTAGTGTTTAGCACTGGTTGTGGATACCGTGCAAAATTAGAAGAATGGTTACGAGATGAAGGAATTGTGCCAAAAAAAATGATGGAATTTGGTACACTAGAAACCATTTTAGGAAGTGTTGTTTCTGGATTAGGCGTGACATTAGTTCCTAAATCAACCATTAAACGATTAGAAAAAAAACAACTCATCGTTTGCCACTCTATCCCGGAAAAATACAGCATCATTTCTACTGTCTTTATCCAACGAGCCGACTCTTATGCTTCGGTTACGATGAATAAATTTATTGAAACCATTAACCAATGTCGAAATGAACCACGTGATTCATTTATCTATTAAAAAAATGATCCTACATGTACTGTTCACGCACTTTTAGGATCGCTTCCTCAAACTACACTAGATACACACCGTTACCATCATGCATAAAAAAGTCATACTCTTTATTTCGGAGTATGACCTTTTCTTTTAATTCACCTTCACCCATTTTACGTCAACTGGAATATTTGCCGAAACAAATAAATTGTACACTGGGCAACGTCTTTCTACTTCTTTTTTCAATTTTTCTATTTTTTCATCTGACTCATTCGTTGTAAGATGAACGGTAAATCTAATTTTTTGAAAATGCGGAGAAACATCTGCCTCTCCCATCAATCCTTTTGTATCAATAATGCCCGTCGTTTCGAATTCTATATTCGTAAATTGGAAGTTTTGTTCTTGTGCAACTAAAGGAATCATGACACCTTTACATCCATTCAATGCTGCTACTACATATTCCATCGGATTGGGACCAAGATCTGTTCCACCTAATGCAGTAGGTTCATCCATAATTACGGGATCAAAATGACGAATTTTATTACTCGTTTTTACGCCACCTTGCCATGACCCTTTTGCTACTACTTTTACTAACGTTGATTTTTGTGTCATGTTACCACTCCTTATGATCATTCACCTTTTTTATTTTGTTTTTAGTATAACACGAATAATTAACAAAACAAATGGTTTTAGTAGGTTTAAAGTTAAAATATTAGATGAAAAAAGACATTCTTTCTCCATCTATCTAGAAATATTATGCTGTTCTTCCTTTTTTTATCGTGTTAAAATAGTCGGTTCTCCTTTTGTCACGATAATTGTATGTTCTAGTTGAGCTACGAAACTCCCATCTGGTGTTTTATACGTCCAACCATCCCCAGATTCTATTACTTCGTCTGCTCCATTTGAAATAAACGGCTCCACCGCTAATACTTGTCCTTCTTTTAATAACGCATGATTCGCTGGGTCGTAATAATTTAAAATAAACTCTGGTGGTTCATGTAACGATTTTCCGACACCATGACCCGCTAAATTTAAAATAACTTCATAGCCATTTTTACTAGCTTCTGCATAAACAGCTCGTCCAATTTGACTTTGTTTCGAACCAGCTTTCACTTTTTTCATCGCCGCATAAAAAGACTTTTCAGCCGCTTCACATAAGGCTTCTAACTCTGCACTACCCTTTCCAACGACAAAAGAGACACCTGTATCTGCATAATAACCGTCCAAAGAACCTGAGACATCAATATTAACTAAATCTCCTTCTTGGATAACGTAATCAGAGGGTATGCCATGTGCAACTTCATCATTGACACTAATACACGTATAGCCAGGAAAATCATATTCTGCTTTCGGACCAGAAATCGCACCGAATTTTTCGAATAAAGAACCTGCCAACTCATCTAATTGTTTTGTTGTCACACCAGGCTTTGTTTGCGCACGCATTTCTTCACGAATCGTTGCCACTACTTTACCAACTGCTTTTAATTTTTGTAAGTCTTCTTCATTTTGAATAATCATCATTTACTTCCTTTTCACTTCTATTTTCCTTTATCATAAATAAAACACAGCAAAATTTCAAAATAATTCGTTCTAAACATGAGAAAGCAAGCAAAACAAGGAGATGTTTTTGCTTGCTTTACTTCTATGTTTATCACTCATTAACAGAAATAACCCTCCTGATGGGGGATTTCTATCTCGTTCATCATCGTTACAGCAATATTTTTACTCCTTCGTCACATACGTTTCAATATCTGATTTCTCTTGAATCGTTCTGATTTTCTTAAAAGGAATGTCGATATATGGCGCTGTTTCTCCTTCTTTACTTTCTTTACCTTGTACGTGAATGGAAACATTGTTTATTTCTTTTTCCTGCAAAACCTGTACAAGCTGATACGTAGAATCAATCACTTTTTCTTCTACTTCTTTATCCCACTTGTTGGTTAAATGAATCAGTACGATGAACTCTCCATTCACTGATTGATAAGCTGGAATCTTTTGTTGTATCCCTAGTTCTTCTCCTAGACCGTATGTACCTTCTATCGTTATATTTTCAATTTGAGAAAACACTTTTTGAATTTCAGGCTTTATATCATTAGAAAGTTGTCGTTTCCAAACGGCTTCTGGGTAATAATCGATAAACTGTTCTCCGTTTGTTTCTGCTAAAAACGTAACAGAATGTGATGTTTTACTTACAAACTTTGCACCGTATGAGTTATTTTTAAAATTATAATATGTCTCCTTTTTCGCCACTTGAATATCATACTTTTCTTCTACATATGTTTCTAGCTTTTTAGCAGTAGATGCCTTTTTCCAAGGCAATCCAAAAAACACACTATATACAATAAACAAAAGGACTACAACCATAATCAAAAGAATCATAATTAGTTTCATTTTACGTTCCATTCACGCTTCCCTCCCCTATCCATTAACGATTGGCTATTACTACATTATGTTGACTTCTATTCTTTGATTCAACAACGTTTACCATATTTCCTTTTCTGAATGAACAAATAAAAACAAGCGTGAATTCACCTAAGAATTCACGCTTGTTACTTTAATTTTGAACGCAATCGCCATTTTGTTGTTGCATTTTCATTCCATTTCCTTGCATGCCTTTTCCACCTTGTTGACCATTCCCATTCATGTTCCCATGTCCTGCTCCATTTTGTTGCATTAATTCACCATTTGCTGCTCGTGTAAATGCTTGTAAATGTTTTTTTGAACCATTCATTAATTGTGTCATCACTTGTTTTACATCGTCTGGTACATCTTCTTGTAAATATGCTTCATACATAGCAATGTTTTCTTCTTCCGCTTTTACTCCTAATGCATATGCTTCTTCTAATGTTGCTGGAATTTCTTTTATTTCTACTTTTTCTTCTGGCATGGTCACATTATATTTATCCATTAACGGTTCTAATAACGTAATATGTCGTTCTTCTGCTTGAATAATTCGATTAAACGGTGCAACATCTCCGTATTTCTCCTTGATTGCTCCGTACGTTGCTTTCGCTTCTTGTTCATCATTCATTGCATAACGTAATACTTCTTCTACCGTTACTTTTTCTTCCGTTGCTTTTGCAGTGGTATTTCCGTTAAACAACATAGCCCCTAAAGCAATACCAAAAATCGCGATGACAGAAATCGCTAGGAACAACATGTTTTTTCGTTTCATTTTCATCCTCTCCTTTTCTATTTCAAGCATACGAAATAGATATGACGAAACCATGACGAAAGGTAGACTTTTTAGTTTTTTTGTAGTTTAGGTAGAACAATGGTAAAACACGAACCTTCGCCTACTTTACTTTCCACTTGAACATCCCCGTGATGAGCGAGTGCTAATTGTTTTACAACCGATAAACCAATGCCCACCTCACCTTCTTTTTTTGTTCGAGACGGATCTACTTTATAAAAACGCTCAAAAATATCTTGTTGTTGTTCTTTTGTTAACCCGATTCCCGTATCCGTCACAGAAAGGAACATCCTATCGTTTTCTTCTTTCCCACGAACCGTAATCGTTCCTTTTTCCGTAAATTGAATCGCGTTGCGAATTAAATTTATCATCATTTGTTTCAAACGATCTTCATCCGCTTCTACATATAATGTTTTCGGTACCTCAAGCTGAAGGAAGAGTGTTTTTCGTTCATCAATCGAATACTCCATTTGCTCTACTATGTCGGATAAAAACGGATATAATTCGATTTGCTCCATGTGTAACTCCATTTCCCCACTACGTATTTTTTCAAGATCCATGACACTATGAACGAGGCGAATCAACCGTAATGTTTCATTTTCAATCAAAAATAAGCTTCGCTCTTGTTCTTCTTTATTTCCAATATTTTGTCTCAATGCTGTGACTAAACCGCGAATCGACGTAAGGGGAGTTTTTAATTCATGCGAAATATCTGCTAAAAACTGTGAACGTAATACAACCATTCGTTTTAATTCAGCTTCCTTTTTCTCTAATTGTTCTGCCATTCTATTAATATCTAGTGCTAAATCGGTTAATTCATCCGAACCACTAATTAAAATTCTGATGTCGTATTTTCCGTCTGCAATATCGTTTGTTGCTTTTTGCAACGAGCCAATTCTTGTTTGCATCGGTTTCGCTAACAAGTAGCTAATAAGAAATACAATCATGAGCGCCAGTAAAAACACAACCGTTAACACGACACGAATTTCTTTAATCCATTGATCCGTTTCCGTTGTTGGCATTGAAAGAATGAGTGCTTGATTTGTTTTTATCGGTAAAATCACCACTGTCATTTTCGTTTGAAAATGACGTCTTTCCCGCTGAAAAGATAACGTTTCCCCTTCATTTAACCGTTGCCATTCCTTACTTGTTACATTCCACCCTTTGGCAACATTTTCTCCTTTTTGCACTTCTTTTATCCGGATAGTTGTTTCTAAAAAGGGCTCACTTTCAGACCACGATGGCTGTGTTAACAAATAGTTCCCAAAGTGCAGCAAATCTTTTACCTTCATATCGTACACAAAGCGGGGTGTCATAAAAAAAATAAACGTATACACAATGAAAATAACAAATAATACAACAATAAAATGACTTAAAAGAAAACGATGGAAAAATTTAAATTTCATCTAAAACATCCTCATCAAACTTATAGCCAATGCCCCAAACTGTATGGATCCATGACTTGGATGGTGTATGAATTTTTTTGCGTAAACGTTTAATATGAGCATCCACCGTTCGATCATCCCCAACAAAATCAAATCCCCATATCCTTTCAATTAATTGTTCCCGCGAAAAAACTTGCTTTTCGTGTTCCGCCAAAAAAGACAGCAACTGAAATTCTTTTGCCGTTAAATGCTCGATTTTTTTCCCTTGCAACACCACTTCAAATGTATCCAAATCCATAATGTAATCGTTTCCTTGTACGATATGATGTGCTTTTTCAATAGGAGCTGATCGCCTTAAAACAGCTTTTATTCTTGCTAATAAAGTAAAAGGACTAAATGGTTTTGTCACATAATCATCTGCACCAGTTTCTAACCCTAATACTTGTTCAGCATCGGTATCTTTTGCGGTTAACATAATAATTGGAACCATCGAAAATGCACGAATTTCTTTTAAAATCGTCAACCCATTTTTTCCTGGTAACATCCAATCTAACAACATACAATCTGGCTGTTCTTGATGCACAATCTCTATGACACCAGTTCCTTCTTGCCAAACAACCACCGTATATTGTTCATTTTGTAAAAATAATTGCAACATCTCACATACCGCTTGGTCATCTTCTACAATTAACACTTTTGGCACTAGGTATCCCTTCTTTACTTTTTTCTTTCATTATAAAGGCAAAAGAAAGATATCCGAAATCCCTTTCTTTTATTCCTCTATATATGTTAACCTAATAATTAATATAGTTAACAAATTTTAGAAAGGGGTTTTCCTATGACATTCTCCTCCACCACTTCCCTAAATTTTAATCCAACCGAGCGTGATTACCTTCAAAATCCATATCCTTATTACGAAAAACTACGCAGTTATCACCCTATTACATGGGTACAAAACAGTATACATAAAGGCTGGATGGTAACTGGATACAAAGAAGCAATCACCATTTTAACCGATCAACGATTTCAAAGTTTTACACCAACTCCACAAAAAATATTGGCTCGTTTACAAAAAGACATGGTTTTATTTAAAAATTACCCAAACCATCAACCATCGCGTATGATGTTGAACCGAGTATTTACAAATGAGATGGTTCATCACTTTATTCCCTTTATAGAAAAAACCATAACAGAACTTTTGACCATTGCTTCTAAAAAACAAACATTTGATCTTATTCGAGATTTTGCATTCCCACTACCGAGTTTAGTTATTGCTGAAATATTAGGCATCCCACTTGCTGACCGTGAAATGTTTCGACATTGGTCGAACACACTCATTCAAACGATTGATTTAACGAGAGATGAAGCCATTTTAGAAGAAGGAAAACAAATTGTCTTTCAACTGATGCGCTATTTTAATCATTTGATAAAAGAGAGAAAAACTCATCCTAGCGAAGATTTGATTAGTAAATTAATAATCGAAGGAATGGAAGAAAGAGAACTATTAGCTACCTGTATTTTATTATTAATTGCGGGACAAGAAACAACGGTCAACTTAATAAGTAACGGGATTTATACGTTATTCCAACACCCAGAAGAATTACAAAAGTTAAAAGAAAATAGAGCACTAATCAAAAGTGCTGTGGAAGAAATACTACGATATGAAAGCCCCACACAAATGATTGTACGAAAAGCTACGATAGATTGTACCGTAGCAAATGTAAACATCAAAAAAGATCATCATGTATACATTTCACTGGGAGCTGCTAACAGGGATCCAAACGTATTTGACCAACCATCCGCGTTCTGTATTTCGCGACAACCAAATGCTCATCTCGCTTTTGGAATAAGCAATCATTTCTGTTTAGGTGCAACACTAGCAAGACTGGAAGCAAAAATTGCAATCGAGCATTTTCTTACTCAATTCCCGTCTTTTCAACTAGCAGAAGAAACTGTTCAGTGGCGTCATTTATCTGGATTTCGAGCGTTAGCTAGCTTACCTATTATATGATGAATCTTTATTTCTACATGAAAAGGCGGGATACAAAAATAATATCCCGTCTTTTACTTTTTTATAGCAACATCCAAATCGACGTTAACGCTATAATTATTATTTTTTCATCTTCTGTTAAATCACTCCCAAATGAAATATATGGCAATTGATATTCATTGAAATGTTGTTGCAAAGAAACTGGCATTTTTCCTTGATAATAAGAGGCCCAAAAGCGACCATCTGTATCGTTTATTGTAAAACTACCAGAAGATCCTTGTACATTTGTTTCGAATAATTTATTTCCAGCTGCATCTTCTAGAAAACCAGTAATATGAACGAGCGATTTCCATTGATGTTGTTTATGTCTTCCAATCAATTGGTTTTTAGCATTATATACTGTTACACACGCTCTCTTTTTCGTGAAACTACCAACTATCTTTTGTTGCTCATCGTACATAACAAACGTGACTGGATAAAAAGATAAAAAAGTCCCTTCAGAAATAAAAAATAAAAGGCGTGCAAATAGTGACATTTTACTTGGTTGAATCATCCCTACATATGTTCCTTGCTCATCAAACAACCAAAATTGCAAAAGCATTCTCTGATAGATTAATGATGTCGTATGTAACAAAGGTTGACGCGGTGGAACATTCGTAATGGCTGAAAATCGTTGTAGTTGCTTCTTAGCATGAAAATAAGACACCAAAAACACACATGAAAAAATTCCGATACTACCAGCTTGAAAGACTGCTTCTTTGTACACAGGAAGGTTCACCACATAAACAAGAATAGCTAAAGAAAATACAATACTAAAACTAACAATTGATGCCTTCATCTTTTTTTTATAAAATTGTTGAATCAACCTATCACCACCTACTTTTATAATCTCATTAAAAGGAAGTAAAACCACCAAGAAGAAAAAACCCCATATTAAATATTAAGACGAATTGCAATAGATCATACACCACAAATACATATAAATGAATGATTATTCCTGGTGTCATGAAAATAAGTACCGCCTTTTTTTTCCACACTAGCAAAATCAACAAAACGTCCATGGATGTTGATAAAAGATAAATAGTAAAAACTTTTCCATTCTACTTTTGCCCATTCATAAAAAATAAAAACAGAAAATAGTAACAAAAAAAGTTTCAAACTCATTGGTAACATATAGACACAACGGCTATTATCTGACTATACATCACTACTTTTTGTTTATTTCTAGATAAAGATTTCAAAAATCACTCCAACATAATATGGTCGCTCGTTCTCATTATTAAACCTCTTTCCCATTCCTTATTTGATAGATATATATTTTTGTTCGGTACATATCAGGTACCGTGATTACTTTTACAGGATGCCAATTAGGAATTGCAAACGTATGACTAATGATCATTTTCTCATCCTTTATTTGTTTTTTAAATTGCTCTTGTAGCCGTTCCATTGCTTTTGGGTATAAATAACAAACAATTAGATTCGCATTTTCTACGTTTACGTCATAAATAGATTGATTCTTAATTTGTACTCTTTTTTCCTTTGTAAATAACTTACGGACTTGCATAAAAAGGCGCGGGAAAAGAGCTCGTTCTACAGCTATGACATGATTTTTCGGATGATCGGCGGCTAGAGGAAAAGCTAACGTTCCCCATCCCGCTCCAAGTTCAACTATTTCTCCGTATCGTTGTTGTTGTTTTACTTCTTGTAGTAACACATTTTTCACTTTTTTACTCGTTGGCATTGGAGTAATCCCGTTACGAATAGAATCGATGACAAAAATAATCAAGACAACGAGGGATAAACTGATTATAATTATTTTCATCTCCTTCTTTCACGAAAAAAAGAACTGGCTTTGCCAGCCAATTCTTTTCATTATTCATTCATCGCATCATAGATTGCTTTCGTGGATGGATTTACACCGTACCATCCCCATGTTGCAGTATGTCCTTCTCCAGTCGCGGGATCATCCATTATAATTTCATACACATGAATCACATAATCGCCTTTTGCATTATCATGGTCATATTCTACCTTCACTTCTTCTCGACCATCTAATTTCAAATGTGTGCGAACTAATTGTACCGCATCTTGTTTTGAAATATTTTTGGATTCTTTTTGTTTTTCTGGTTGTTGCGGTTTTGTTGGTTGACTATTCACTGGATTGTTCGGTGTATTCGGTTGAGTTGTTTCCTCTTCTGTCGTACTACTTGTTTGTTCCTCTATGCGTGCTTGTAATTTTTCTGCATCTGCTACCACTTCTTTTATTTTCGGATGTTTTGATGTTGTATTCATTATAGATGTAAGAAGCAACTGTGCTTTTTCAAATTCATCTTCGTAAAATAAATTATTCGCTTCTCGGTATTTTTTCTTCATTAACTCATATTCTTCGTTCGTTGATTGTGCCTGTCTTTTTATTTTACGCGCTTCCCCTTGCATTATCTTAATGACTTCATCCTCTGTTTGTTGTGCTATAATTTTATCCGACTCTTTTATTGCCTGTTGAAAGCTTCCTTTTTCATACGCTTGTTCGCTTGTCATTAGGTGTTTCGTTAATGTTATATACTTTTTTATTTCTTTCGTATCTTTTACTTTTTGCGCTTCTTCAAATGATGTTAACGCATCTTCATATCGTTGTTGTTCCAACGCTTTTGTTCCTACTTTAATATCCGCTTCATATTCTTTGGACGAACATCCTACTAATAATGCAAGAAGCATAATTGCCATCCATAACCCTATTTTTTTCATCATAAAATTCCTTTCTTTTCGTTTACATATTGTCTCATGTATTATTTATTTCCCGAAAAGGAGGAATAAAAAACAACTGTTATTTCTACATTAGATTAAATAGTAAAATTTACAGTTGAAGAGGTAGAAGGTCAATATATTCCTATCTTACAGAAAATTAATTTTGCAATCGATGAACGCGAGTGGAAACTTGATTATCATGATGAAACACAAGGTAATTTTATAGCTGAATTTGTGTTAAACAGAGAAACTGCAGAGAATTGGAGTGAACTTTATTCCCTTCCATATTTTGAAGGAAATATGCAACAGTTAACAAAAGAAAAAGATACGGAATTATTTCAACAATCGTTTGATCAAACCATTCAAGGTGATTTCATGTTTAACATTTTAGAAAAAGATGCTCATTCTATTTATTACGAATTTACAGTAGTAAATGACCCCATTCAAGATACCCAACATGAAGTAGGCCGTATTTTTGCTTACGGGAATGATATATATTGCACGCTACACTAAAATTGGCAATCCATTAGAAACATCCATTGAGGATCAATGGGTAGAACGCTTAAAGGCTGTCACCATCCAGTAAAATAAAAAGAAACAACCCTTTAGGGGGGTGCTTCTTTTTATTTTATTTACTGTAATAATTGATTTACATGATAAATGGCACCATTTTCAAATGTTTCCTCCACTAGAAGCCGAACGAAAGAATCTGCTACTTCATCGGTTTGCCGTAACATTCCTTCGTTTTTATACTGGCGAAATAGTTCTACGTCTGCAAATGCTTCTTTCGTAGAAGCGCGAATCTTCGTTTGCATATCCGTATCCATGATGCCTGGGCTTAAGCCTACTATTTTATGAAACAATTGTTGATGCTCTATTTCGATACTTGTCGTTTGAATAAACATATTCAATGCAGCTTTTGTACTACAATAAGCACTCCAACCGTGCATCGGTTGACTTCCTGCTCCTGATGTAATCGCAGCAAAAATCACCTTCGTATTCGTCCAATTTCCCCATGCAAGAAAAGCATTCGTAATCAGCATTGGTGCTAATACATTCACCTCTAAACTACGCTTTACGCTAGTCGATGATAAATGCCCAACGACTTCTATTGGTTCAATGACACCTGCATTGTTCACCACATAGAGCTTTTCCACACATTGTCCTTGTAAAAAGTCGATGATTTGCGTACATGTTTGTTCCACTTGATCTACGTTCGATAAATCACAAGCATAATGCATGTATTTCCGATTATGCTCTTCCGCAAGTAATGGTAAGGATGTATTTTCTGTTCTAGAAACAGAAATAATATGCATTCCTTTGTTTATCATTTGTTTGGCCATCGAATATCCTAATCCCCGTGATGCTCCTGTTATGACTACATAGTTCACCTTGTCCCCTCCTCCAAGCATTCGTACATCCATCATATCATGGAAAAAAGCTTGTTAGAACGTATTGTCCCAACAAGCTTTCTCCTACTTTTTATACATTTTAAATTCAAGAAACAAATCATTATACATTGCTAGATTTCGTTTTCCTAAGTTTTCGTATACTTCTAGTTTTTCCGTTACTTCTTCATCTGGATAAAAACGTTCATCTTCTGCGATTTCTTTATCCATATATTCTAATGCCTTTGCATTGGGTGTGGAGTAACCGATATACTCTGCATTTTGCGCAGCATTTTTGGGATCTAGTAAAAAGTTAATAAATTGATGTGCTCCTTCCACATTTTTTGCTGATTTTGGAATAACAATATTGTCAAACCAAAGATTCGAGCCTTCTTTCGGAACGACATAATCTAACTTTTCATTTTCCCACATAATTTCTGCAGCATCTCCCGACCATACGAGGCCAACTGCAGCTTCTTCATTCACCAGTAACATTTTAATTTCATCCCCAACAATCGCTTTAACATTTGGTGTTAAGGAATCGAGCTTTGTTTTAGCTTCTTGTAAATGTTCAGGATTCGTATCATTTAACGAATAGTTTAAACTATTTAATCCCATTCCGATTACTTCGCGGGCACCATCTACGAGTAAAATTTGATTTTTTAAATCTTCATGCCATAAACCGTCCCAACTTTCAAACGTAATTCCATCTACCATTTCTGTATTATATACAATGCCCACTGTTCCCCAGAAATAAGGAATCGAGTATTCATTGTTTGGATCAAAAGATAAATCTAAAAACCGTGGGTGAATATATTTCAAATTTGGAAGTTGAGAATGATCAATCGGAAGCAATAAATCTTCCTCTTTCATCTTACTAATCGCGTACTCAGACGGAACGGCAATATCAAATGTCGTTCCTCCTTGTTCAATTTTTGTCATCATCGCTTCATTCGAATCAAACGTTTGATAGATTACCTTCATACCCGTTTCTTTTTCAAATTTTTTAACAAGCTCAGGGTCAATATAATCTCCCCAGTTATAAACGGTAAGCGTATTATCACCAGAATATCCAACCGATGTATTTAATTTATTCACCGTATACATGAAGCCAAAGGCAATGATGAAAATAACGATAAACAGTTGCGCTAATTTTCTCATCGTTTCATCCCCCTTTGATGACGTTGACTAATAAAATAATATCCAAGCACAAGAACAAGCGTCACTAAAAACATTAAGGTCGATAATGCATTAATCGATAACGACACACCTTGACGAGCTCTTGAATAAATTTCTACCGATAACGTAGAAAAACCATTTCCCGTCACGAAAAATGTCACCGCAAAATCATCTAGTGAATAGGTTAACGCCATAAAAAATCCAGCAAACACACCTGGTGTAATAAATGGAAAAATGACTTTTGTTAACACATTCATACTGCTTGCCCCTAAATCTCGAGCCGCATCGATTAACGTATCACTCATTTCATATAATTTTGGTAACACCATAATTACCACAATCGGTACGCTAAAAGCGATGTGAGAAAGAAGCACTGATGTAAACCCTAATTTTATTCCAATCATCGTAAATAAAATTAAAAACGAAGCACCGATAATAACATCTGGGCTCACAATTAATACATTATTAAACGTTAACAACGTATTTTTCACTTGACGCTTTTTCACGTAATAGATAGCGAGTGCGCCAAATACACCTAAAATAGTAGAAATGGCCGCTGATAAAAGTGCAATCACAAGTGTATTTAAAACAATAATTAATAATCTAGTATCTTGCAATACTTCCTTATACCAATCTAGCGTAAACCCTTCAAAATTAGCCATCGTTTCCCCGCTATTAAATGAATAAAACATTAAATAGAAAATCGGAGCATACAACACTAAAAAGACGACGATTAAATAACCATTTGCCAGTTTTCCTGTTCTTTTCATGTTATCTCCCCTTCTTCCGATTTCCTGTGATAATCATGATCAATGCCATGGAAATAATTAAAAAGACCGCAATCGTTGAACCCATTCCCCAGTCTTGTGTTACTAAAAAGTGTTGTTCAATTGCTGTACCTAGTGTAATGACACGATTTCCGGCAATTAAACGGGTAATCATAAAGAGGGATAAAGCAGGAATGAATACCGCTTGACACCCTGACTTCACACCATCTAACGTCAATGGAAAAATGACACGACGGAATGTCGTCCAACCAGAAGCTCCTAAATCTCTAGAAGCTGTGACAAGCGACGGATTTAATTCTTCTAACGCATTGTAAATCGGTAAAATCATAAACGGAATAAAAATATACACAGATACAAAGACAAAACTAAAATCCGTAAATAAAATTTGCTTTGTCCCGATTCCGAGCACTTCTAGTAGCGCATTCGCCGCACCGTATGTTCCAAAAATACCGATAAATGCATAAGCTTTTAGTAATAAATTAATCCATGATGGCAAAATAATAAGGAATAACCATAGTTGCTTATGTTTTGTTTTCGTTAAAAAGTAAGCGGTCGGGTAGGCAATCAATAACGTAAAAAGCGTAATTAAAAAAGCATACCAAAAAGAACTTAACGTCATTTTTAAATAAACAGGTGTAAAAAACTTTTGATAATTTTCTAGGCTAAATTGTCCTTCAATAGTAAAAAAGGAATAATACACAATAAGGAGAATCGGCGCGACAACAAATAACACAATCCACAATACGTATGGAATTAAATATAGATTACGTGTTTTATTTTGCATAGCTACCCTCGTCATACGATTCTAACCGTTTATCAAATTCTTCTTCTGTTTCCCCAAAACGCATTACATGGATTGCTTCCGATTCAAAGTAAAGTCCAATTTCATCTCCAACATTTGCTTTTTTCGTTGAATGAACGAGCCATTCATTTCCATTTTTGTCGTAACAACAAATTTCATAATGCACACCACGGAACAGTTGCGAATCGACTTCTACTTGTAACTTTCCTTTCTCTGGTGTTGTTATTTCTAAGTCTTCTGGTCGAATTACAATTTCTACTTGTTCATTCGGATGAAATCCTTGGTCGACACATTCAAATGTTTCTCCAACAAATTCCACCGAAAAATCTGCTAGCATTTTCCCAGGAATAATATTAGATTCCCCAATAAAATCAGCAACAAAACGGTTAATAGGCTCATCGTAAATATCTGTTGGAGTACCGCTTTGTTGAATCTTCCCTTTGTTGATAACAAAAATTTCATCGCTCATGGCCAATGCTTCTTCTTGATCATGTGTCACAAAAATAAACGTAATGCCAAGTCGACGTTGTAATTCCCGCAATTCATATTGCATTTCGGTACGCAATTTTAAATCTAACGCAGATAACGGTTCATCTAATAAAATTACTTCTGGCTCATTGACAATCGCTCGTGCGATTGCCACACGTTGACGTTGTCCTCCAGACATTTCGGTAATTTCTCGATTTTCATATCCTACTAAGTTGACAAAGCGTAACGCTTCCTTTACTTTTTCTTCAATCTCTTTTTTTTTCATTTTTTTAATTCGCAACCCAAATGCGACGTTTTCAAACACATTGAGATGAGGAAACAGCGCATAATCTTGAAACACCGTATTTACCTGGCGTTTATTCGCCGGTATTTCATTGATTACTTTTCCGTTAAAATAAATGTTTCCTTCCGACGGTTCGGTAAATCCAGCAATTAATCGTAAAATCGTCGTTTTCCCGCACCCTGATGGTCCTAATAACGTATAAAATTTTCCCCGTTCTAATTCAAAACTTACTTGATCTAGTACTGGGCTATCATCATAATATTTTGAAACATTTTCAAACCGAATAATTGGTTGATGATTCATTTCACTCTCCCCTTCCTGTCCTAACATGCTACAAATAAGAATCCGTCGCTATAAGAAGTAATGTCGATGGTCCTTCGTTATCATTTAAAATTTGATGTTCTTCTGATGCATGAAAATAAATGGATTCTCCTGCCTTGGCCATATAAGAATGACGACCAAGATGCACAACAATCCGTCCGCTTAAAACATAAGCAAACGTCTCCGATAATGATGGTTCAAACTTTTTAAATTCACCTTGTTCTTCTAAATGGAGTAAAATAGGTTCCATTTCTTTTTCATTTGATTCTGGTACTAACCACTGAATACAATACCCTAATTCTTCATCCATAAAATCCGTTTGGTCTTCTTCTGTATACACCACTTTTTGTTCGTTTTCTTCATCATCGAAAAATGCCTTTGGCGAACAGCCCAACACTTCAAGAATCGAAAAAAAAGTATCGATAGATGGTGAACTTAAATCACGTTCTAACTGAGAAATATATCCTTTTGTTAAATCTGTGCGTTCTCCAAGTTCTTCTTGGGTTAATCTTTTTTTTAAACGCAAATTTTTAATTTTTTTTCCAATTTGCATACTATGACCCCTAATCATGTTTATACTTAGTAAACTAACAGTAATGAAAGTTTTATAAAAATAAACTTTATGTTTACTAAAATACACTCAGAATATTATACATGATTTTGGGAAGTCTACAATACTAATTTAGTGATATACTGAAAATAAGTGAAAAACATGGATTATTCGCTTTCAAACAAGCGAATCACGACAAAAAGTTTTTTTAAAAAAAGGGGGATTACATATGGCTATTTGGGAACAATTCGTCTTTACGCGTACGGCTAGCGTGAAAACATTACAAAAAGTTGAAAAGGAAATGTGGGATAAACAACCGAGTGGATTTCCAAACACTATTCGTTGGAATGCAGGACATATTTTTGCAACAGTAGAATCCATGTTGCAAAAAGCAGATTCATCTTATGAAAGTACCGCTCCGTCCTATGTTACCTTTTTTGCACCTGGCACAAAACCATCCGAATGGACAGAAACAGCACCTTCATCAGAAGAAATCATCCATCAACTCCAAACACAAATAGAGCGGATCAAGCAACATTTTGACGGGCGATTAGATGAAAAAATTGCACAACCTATTTCTATCGGCCCACTCACCATCAAAACCATTCACGATATTCTTTCCTTTTCCATTTTCCACGAAGGATTGCATTTAGGTATCATTTCTTCTCACATCAAAATTGCAACAATAGATAAATAATACAAAAGCCACAATCCCACCTTAAAAGTGAGATTGTGGCTTTAATGATACGGATAAGCTAGATGAAAAAATTGTTCCTTTTGTTTAAAAGTAATAAATTTCCCCATACGAGCCATCATGAAATTAACAGGATTAATCGCAATATCTTCTTCATCTGTTTTTACTTCTTCAAAATATACATGAGATAAGACATGCCGCAACATTTCTTTATACTTGTACACAGAAATCATGTGGTTAGATACATCCCAATGCCAATAATATTCTAACGCGATAACAATGGAGGCTTCTACCGCTTCATCTGAAAATAAATTGTGTAATAACTGGGTTGCGACTCCTTTTTCTCGATACGCTGGAATCACTTCTAATGCACCTAATTCACGAATAAACGAATAAGTCGACCAACGTTCATTTTTATCTGGAGCTACCAAAATAGCGTAACCAACAATATGAGAATCAGAAAAGGCAATGGCTAATTGTGTTTCTTCTTTTTCTAAAACCATTTGAAAAACCTTTTGTTGCTCACTCGCCTCACGAAATTGTTGCAAATCTGGATGAAAGGAATAATGAATGAGCTTTTCTTTCACTTGATCTTTTCTGCTTTCATACCAACAATTCATCTTCTCATCCTTTCTTGAAACAACAAAAAAAACACTTCTTTTGCACGCAAACAGAACAATGCGATTGCACTACACCTCCCTATCCTCGTAGGAACGAATACATAAAAATAAGGCAGGTATCCTGACTTAAGGTCATCACAACGTCTGCGTCTTCCCATTTTCACAGTGACTTTTTGCAGCGTGCTCCCTATTACAGTGGCGGGACCGTGTTGGAGTTTCACCAATCTTCCCTTTTAAATAACCGCTTTACGAAAGCGGTACACCTTATTTTTTAACAGTTTTTTATAAATGATATCGTTCACTTTTTATTGTAACAAAAATATGACAAAATTGATATTTTTTCCAATATTAATTACTACTTGAAGCGGAAGATGCTGCAGCTGCGGAGTATGCCGCTGCAATCATCGCTACTTGTTGCGCTTGAATGATTGCTTCAATCGTCGTTGTTAAACCGATGTCTAGGATGTTGTTATCTTTGATTTTTTCTGAAATGATTATTGGAATGGCAATCAACAACACCATATCACGTGAAAAACGAAATATTTTTTCTTTTTTTAATGCCTCGTATAAAGCAACCACATCCCCAACGTTTTCTTGTTGCGGGCTTACTAACGCTAAAAGACCTAGAGAGGGGTAATGCATCCTTTTTAACGCGATTTCCTTTCTCTGTAGGACATTAAACCAATCTACCGTGTCTTTCACGATTGCCTGTGCAGATTCAGTCGATCCTTTCGTTAAAATATGCGAAAGTGTTTGCAATTCATTTCCTTTCGAAAAACCATATTTGTTTAACGACTGGTAATAAAACTCCATCTCATCTAAAAGAGAAGGAATACTTTTCTCCGATAACGCTACTAACACAGCTAATGGATAATCATCTTGAGTTGTAAGGAAAAAATGCCGTTTTTTCATTTCTTTATATATTTCCATCGCTCTTTTAGCCACAGACTTGTTACTCTTTTCTGTCTCTTCTTCTTGAATCAATAACACATACGCTGCCAAATATAAAAAGTTTCCTTTCGAAAAACCTACTTCATATAATGTTTGATACTGTTCTTTTAATTTTTTAAAAGCAGCATCTGGATCATCAAATTTTGTCCTTAACAATCCCGCAATCGTATAACGAAATGCAGAACGCATGGTGGAGAAAAAAGAAGATTCCTTTTTTATTTTGTTTGCAAACGCAAAAAAAGGCTCTGCTTTGAATGGGATATCTTGTTGCATAAACTGCGCCGCAATCATCATCTTCACTTTTTTATCTATGGAAAAACTGAGCTGCTCATGTAACATGTTATAATCGGATAAAAATTGATCTGTTTTTTGTTTATATAATGATATAGACATTTATTCGACCTCCTTACTATCCATTTCCCTATCCCTACTCCGTAAAACAATCGAAAGACTGTATTCATTGACACTTATTTTAATTAAAAATTATAATGAGTTAACCTTATTTATATGTACACATCATATTTTCTATTAAAAAGTGATAGGAACGGAGAAGATTATGTATGCTTAAACTTTTTCCATATTTAAAACCATATCGTCTTTTTATCTTTTTCGTCTTAGTCCTTTTATTTTTAAGGACTTTTTCTGATTTATTACTTCCAACATTCATGGCACGAATTGTCGATAAAGGAATTGTGAATGGGGATATACCGTATATTTGGAGTATAGGAGGCATAATGCTTTTAGTAGCTGCTATTGGGGTCGTGTGTGCGATTGGAGCTAACTATTTTGCTGTAAAAGTGGCGACTAGCTTCGGTCGAGATTTACGAAGGGAAGTTTTTTCGAAAGTGACGAACTTTTCGATTCAAGAATTCGATCAAATCGGCACGTCTTCTTTTATCACCCGAACAACGAATGATGTTCAACAAGTGCAGCAGTTTATATCGATGGGGTTGCGAATGATGGTCCTTTCCCCGTTAATGTTTATTGGAGGAATTGTGATGGCAATCTCTCAAGATACAAAACTATCCATGATTTTTCTTTTTATCGTCCCACTTATTGTGACAATCATTTATTTCATTACGAAAAAAGGGATGCCCCTTTTCCAAACACTTCAACAAAAACTAGATCATCTTAGTTTAATTTTACGAGAAAATTTAACCGGGATTCGTGTTGTTCGTGCTTTCGGTCGAATGAATGATGAAACGAACCGGTTTGATGCAGCGAGTCAAGATATGAGGAATACAGCGATTAAAGTAAATCGTATTGTTACAAGTTTAATGCCTATTATGATGCTTATTTTCAATTTATCGATTGTCGCGATTCTTTTATTCGGGAGTATACAAATTGAGAATGAACAGATGCAAGTCGGAAGTTTAATGGCTTTTATTCAATATGCGATGCAAATTATGTTTTCCTTTGTTATGTTTACTGTTATTTTCGTCATGATTCCCCGCGCAACGGTTTCAGCTAAACGGATCAATGAAGTCCTTCAGTTAACACCTACCATTACAGACAAAGAGAAAATAACAACGATAGAAGACTCGATACAATCCATGACATTTTCCAATGTAACATTTTATTATCCAGGGGCGGAAAAACCAGCGCTTTTGAATCTTTCTTTTACCGCAAAGCGCGGAGAAACGACTGCCATTATTGGAGGAACAGGAGATGGAAAAACGACCTTATTACAACTAATCCCTCGATTCTACGATCCAAGTGAGGGGGACGTTTTAATAAATGGGATCAATGTGAAAAACTTGTCCCAACAAACGCTACGGCAAAAAATTGGCTATGTTCCACAAAAAGCAATCCTTTTCACTGGTACTATCGCAGAAAACATTCGATACGGGAAAGAAACAGCAAGCGAGGAAGAAGTGAAACATGCTGCAGACATTGCACAAGGGACACCGTTTATCGAAAAAATGGCAGATGGTTTTCAAGCGGTAGTCGAGCAAGGGGGAAAAAACCTATCTGGCGGCCAAAAGCAACGTTTAGCGATTGCACGAGCGATTGTTGGAAAACCAGATATATATTTATTTGACGATTGCTTTTCTGCTTTAGATTATAAAACGGATGCGCTACTTAGACAGGCATTAAAAACAGAAATAAACGATGCCATTACCATTGTCGTTGCACAACGTGTTAGTACAGTAAAAGATGCGGATCAAATTATCGTATTACAAAAAGGAAAGATTGTTGGGATTGGTACTCATGAACAATTACTACAAACAAATAACGTCTATAAAGAAATTGTATCCTCACAAGTAAAGGGGGGACAACGATGAGTCAAAAACAAAAAAATTACTCTCCTTTCGGACGGGGAAGTAGACATGGCCATAAAGGAATGCCAGTCGAAAAGGCAAAAGATTTTAAAGGAACATTAAAAAGATTAGTACGCTATTTAAAACCGTTTCGCGTGCAACTTATGATTGTTTGTTTTGCCGCCATTTTAAGCACTATTTTTACAATTATTAGTCCCATGTTAATCGGAAAAATTACCACCATCTTATT
This sequence comes from Massilibacterium senegalense, assembly GCF_001375675.1. NCBI lineage: Bacteria > Bacillati > Bacillota > Bacilli > Caryophanales > Bacillaceae > Massilibacterium > Massilibacterium senegalense. The sequence continues at coordinate 374,368 of NZ_LN831785.1, forward strand.
TGATGGATTTATGACAAAAGCAAAAGGAGCAAAAGAGCTAGCGATTGATTTTCAAGCAATCGGAAACATTTTAATACTTTTAACCATTCTGTATCTTTTTAGCTCATTCTTTCATTACATACAACAATACATCATGGCTGGTGTTTCCCAAACGTCTATCTATCAACTACGGAAAGAAGCTTTTGAAAAATTAAACCGATTACCTTTACGTTATTTTGATGCTCGGCCACACGGGGAAACATTAAGTAGGATTATTCATGATATCGATAACATTAGCAGTACATTACAACAAAGCTTAACCCAAATCATTACATCGATTATTACATTAATCGGGGTCGTCGTCATGATGCTACTTATTAGTCCGTTATTAACCGTTATCGTTTTAGCAACGTTACCACTTAGTATAATCGTTACAAAAGCGATTGCAAAACGCTCGCAACCTTATTTCAAAAAGCAACAGCAAGCGCTCGGCCATGTAAATGGTCATATCGAAGAGATGTATACCGGACATCCTATCATCAAAGCCTTTAATCGAGAAGATAAGTCTCTCGAAGCATTTAATGAAAGGAACGAGACGTTATATGAATCCGGAAGAAAAGCGCAGTTTATTTCAGGATTTATTATGCCTCTAATGGGGTTTATTAATAATATTGGCTATGTGTTTATTTGCGTTGTCGGAGGGATTCTTGTTACACAACGAACGATTCAAGTTGGGGATATTCAAGCGTTTATTCAATATGCGAAACAATTTTCTCATCCCATTACACAAGTAGCAAATATCGCTAACATCATTCAATCTACTATCGCATCAGCAGAACGTGTTTTTGAAGTATTAGATGAAGAAGAAGAAATACCAGATCACAAAGAAGCGCAAGAACTACAAAAAGTAGCGGGAAATGTCACATTTGATCACGTTCAATTTGGGTATACAAAAGAACAACCATTAATTCATGATTTAACCGTTCATGTACAAACAGGACAAAAAGTAGCCATTGTTGGACCTACAGGTGCAGGAAAAACAACGCTTATAAACTTGCTTATGCGATTTTATGAAGTAGATGACGGGTTCATTACCATTGATGGGGTTGATATTCGTCAACTAAAACGACATCATTTACACGACTTATTCGGAATGGTTTTACAAGATACATGGTTATTTAACGGAACTATTCGAGACAACATCGCTTACGGCAAAAACGGTGCAACGGAAGAAGCCATTATCTTTGCTGCCAAAATGGCCAATGCAGATACATTTATCCGGACGTTACCAGATGGATATGATACCGTCTTGAATGAAGAAGCATCTAACATTTCACAGGGACAAAAACAGTTACTAACAATCGCTCGGGCAATTTTAAAAAATCCACCGTTACTTATTCTAGACGAAGCAACTAGTAACGTCGATACACGAACAGAAATTCAAATTCAACAAGCGATGAATCAATTAATGAACGGACGAACTAGTTTTGTCATTGCCCATCGCTTATCAACCATCCAAGATGCGGACATTATTTTAGTCATGAAAGACGGGGATGTGATGGAAAGTGGATCACACGAAGCATTACTACAGAAAAATGGGTTTTATGCTGAGCTATATCAAAGTCAAATTACGGAACAACAAGCGCAATAAGAAACTCTTACATCTGTGAGGGAAAATACAGACAAAGGATAAACATCATTCACTATTATCCTTTGTCTGTTCTTCTTTATTATTTGTTTCATCCACTTGTCTTATTGATCATTTCCGGGGCGACTAAATTCTTCCTCATCTTCTTGATTATCACGAACTACTTTTGCAACTGTAAAGGAAGAAATAATCACACCTATCGTTCCCATTAAATAGTATCCTTTCACCATTAATGGTTCTTTTAACGTATATAATCCGATTAAAATAAGACCTGTAAATAAAATAAGACCCAACCATGCCAACATCGTAAAAGCTGGCGTATTTCTTCTTCTATTTTTAGCCATATCATAAAAAACCTCCCTCTTATCCCAATTATAATCTTTCATTCTGTAAAATATATAAGTATTTTTCCCTATTTTTAATTTCCCTCCACTATATTGAACAGTAAGTGATTTCTACCTAATCAGGAAGGGAAATTTCAACTGTACATATATTCACAGCAAGAAAAAATGTGTTAGATTTCCCTTATGAAAAAAATACAATTTTATCCAAATATCTACTTTTAAATAGTGTGCAACCTTTGTTTTTAGCCATCTTCTGGGGCGAACATGTACTAGGGTTATTCTCTTCTTGTATGCTCATTCATTATCTATCTATTTTTTGGTATGCAACATGGATAAGCCGTACCGATTTTCTTTTCCTTCTCTTTCTTCATCTCGTTTCTTATCTTATTTTGACTTGGATGTTTATATATATCGATCATCTATGAAAATAACAAAAGCCACTTACTTGTATAAGTGGCTCGGCTTTATCCTTCTGCTAATTCCGCTAGATACTCCCAACGTTCCATCAGTTGTTCTAGTTGTTCATTTAATTGTTGTTGTTGTTCTAAAAAAGCCTGTGCTTTTTCAAAATCACTGCCCGTTTGTAAAATATCTTCGTTTATCTGTTCCATCTTTTCTTCTACACTCGCAATAATGTCGTCTATTTCTTCCCATTCTTTCTTTTCCATATACGTCATTTTCTTTTTCTTCGTTTCTACTTGTTGTACAGGCTTTTGTTTTTCTTCTTTTTCTTCTTGTAGCAACCGATTTTTTTCTACTTCTAACTCTAAGTAATCCGTGTATTTTCCAACATACGTTTCTATTTCCCCTGCTCCTTGTAAAATAAGCAGTTGATTCGCTACTTTATCTAAAAAGTAACGGTCATGCGATACCGTTATGACAACACCCGAAAAGTCTTCTAAGTACGCTTCTAACACTGTTAACGTTTCTGTGTCCAAATCATTCGTTGGTTCATCCAGAAGAAGTACGTTCGGTTTCATCATTAATAACCGCAGTAAAAACAAGCGACGTTTTTCGCCTCCAGATAATTTATAAATAGGGGTACCGTGTGTATGCATGGGAAATAAAAAACGCTCTAACATTTGTGCAGCGGATGCGGTACTACCATCTCCAGTGGTCACCACTTCTGCTGCTTCTCGAATATATTCAATCATACGTAAGTTTTCATTCATATCCACGTTTTCTTGTGTATAATAACCGATTTTGACTGTTTGACCTGTGATACATTCTCCTGTATCTAATTGGATTTTTCCTGCTAGTACATTTAACAGTGTCGATTTCCCGCTCCCATTTCGCCCAACAATCCCAATACGATCTTTTTGTTTGATAAGAAAATCAAAATGATGTAAAATCACATGCTGTTCCAATTGAAGAGAAGCATCTTTTAATTCTACTACTTGTTTCCCAAGTCTACTTCCGGAAAGATTCATCTCTAACGTTTCTTTTTTTGTTGCATTGCCAACCTTTTCTGCTAACTCTTCAAATCGACCGATTCGTGCTTTTTGTTTCGTCGTTCGTGCTTTTGCTCCGCGGCGCATCCACGCCAGTTCTTGGCGATATAAATTCCGTCTTTTTTGTGCAGTTTGTACTTCTTCCTCTTCACGAATTGCTTTCGCTTCAATGAACGCTTGATAGTTCCCAATATACGTATACAATTTCCCGCCATCTAGCTCAAAAATTCGCGTAGAAACTTGATCTAAAAAGTACCGATCATGCGTGACAACTAGCAATGCTCCTTGGTATTTACTTAAATAATCTTCCAACCATTTAATCGTCTCATAATCCAAGTGGTTTGTCGGTTCATCCAATAACAATAAATCAGGTGTTTCAATTAAGACTTGCGCTAATGCCACACGCTTTTTTTGTCCTCCGGAAAGTTCCCCAATTTTTTGTTTAAAATGATACAATCCAAGCTTCGCTAAAATAGTTTTCGCATTAGCATTGGCATCCCAAGCCTGTTCGTGATCCATCTCATTTTGTAATGTTAACACTTTCTTTTGAATCATTTCATTCATTGGATCTTGTTCTAAATCAAGTAAAGCCGATTCATACTCTTTCATTATTTTGATCATTTTTGCATCACTCTCAAATACCGCATCTAATACCGTTATATTTTCATCTAAAATTGGTTCTTGCGGCAAGTATCGAATCATATAATCACTAGGGTGAGAGAAATCCCCCATATCTGGCAAATCAATGGTGGCAATAATTTTTAATAAACTTGATTTTCCCGTACCGTTCACACCGATTAACCCGATATGTTCCTTTTCATTAATCGTAAAAGAGATATCTCGAAACAGCGTTTTGTCACCATACGTTTTTGTTATATTTTCCGCTTTATATATTTTCATTTTTTATCCATCCATTCTCTACAAATTACTTATCAAAAACATAGCATTTCTTTTCATTATATACAATCAATGAAATAGGGACTTATTTTCCGAAATAAAATGCCACATTTTAGCTACATATACCCACAGATAATTTAAGATTTCTTTATTGACAAAGATAAAACAACCATGATAAAATAATAAATTTTACTATTTTAAAAATGTATGATATAATGGGGTGTATACACAAATGGAGGTGGATCATTTGTTTGAGATTGGTGATAAAATTGTTTACCCAATGCACGGCGCTGGAGTTATTGAGTCGATAGAAGAAAAAGAAATTCTCGGTAAAAAAATGACATACTATGTGATTAATATTCCGATTAGCAACATGAACGTAATGATTCCAATGGAAAAAGTCGAAGAATCAGGCATTCGATCCGTTGTGGACAAAAATACGTTAGAGCACGTTCTTTATACGTTTCATCACGAAGAACCAGACGAATCACTCCCTTGGAAACAACGTTACAATATGAACTTAAAAAAAATAAGTACAGGAAACATTGACGAATGTGCAGAAGTCGTTCGTGACTTAATTCATAGCAACAAAAAAAGAACCTTAAATGCAAGCGAAAAGAAAATGCTCGATACTGCTAAAAAAATTCTTATTAGTGAATTTTCATTAGTGAAAAAAATTCCTGAAAATCAAGTAATTTCGTTATTTAAAATACAAAATATCGAAGCATAATTGTCAAACCTAAATGGAAGGTTTTAAGTAGAATCATTCCTCTATTTAACCCTTCTACACTTAGCCATTTCTACTACCATCCTACAACAATTCCTTCTTCTCACGAAACAACGTTTGGATTTTTTTATACATGAAAAAACAAAGCACATGATAGGCGGATGATCTATCATGTGCTTTTGTTAAAATTTTAATTTTTTTAGCGCATCTGCTAAAGCAGTATTCATCGGTTCTTCTTGTTTTTGTTGTTTTAAATATTTTTGTACATCTCTTTTGGATGCTTTACTAGTTTTATTTTGCTTTTTCCGTTTTTGGAATGTAGATAATTTTTCCCGATGACCACAAGAACAAACGAAAATTTGTCCTTCCCCTTCTCCGCGTAATTCTAATCGCTTATGACAGTTCGGACAACGAGCATTCGTTAATTTTGATACATGTTTCCGGTATCCACAAGCACGATCTTGACAAACGAGCATTTTTCCCCGTTTTCCGTTTACTTCAAGCAACAGTTTCCCGCACTCTGGACATTTACTACCTGTAATATTATCATGCTTAAATTTCTTATCACTCTGTTTAATCTCACGTGTCACAGCTTTTGTATAAGCATAAATGTCTTTCATAAACAGCTCTGGTTTTAGCTTTCCTTTCGCGATTGCTTCTAACTTTTGCTCCCATTCACCCGTTAACGCTGGTGATTTTAAATCTTCTGGTACTAAGTCTAACAGCTGCTTCCCTTTCGATGTTAACCAAATGTCATTTCCTTTTTTCTCTATTACAAATGTATGAAATAATTTTTCAATAATATCCGCACGTGTCGCAACCGTCCCAAGACCACCTGCTTCATGTAATGATTTTTTCAATGCCTGGCTTTCTGTTTCCATAAATTTTGTCGGGTTTTCCATGGCAGATAATAATGTTCCTTCATTAAAACGAGCCGGCGGTGTTGTCTCTCCTTCTGTTGCGGTCAGTGTTAATACAGGCAACGTGTCGCCTTCTCGGACGTTTGGTAACGACATTTCGTCCTCTATTTCTTTTCCGTATATTTCTTTCCATCCTAATTTTTTAATGACAGTTCCTTTTGCAACAAACCGTTCTCCATCAATTTTCACTTCTGCTACCGTTTGTTCATACACGTAAGGAGGCATCAATACCGCTAAAAATCGTTTCACAATCAAATCATAAATACGTCGTTCTTTATCTGATAATTCCATCCATAAAGGTGTTTGTTCAGTCGGAATGATGGCGTGGTGATCACTTACTTTATGATCATTTACAAACGAACCATTTGGCTTTATACCGTTTTTGATTACTTTAGTAGCAAAAGGAGCGTACGGCTTCACTTGTACTGCTTGCACACGTTCTTCTAACGTTGCGACGATGTCACTGGTAAGATAACGAGAATCTGTACGCGGGTACGTGACTACTTTATGACGTTCATATAACTTTTGCATAATAGAGAGCGTTTCTTTTGCAGAATATCCAAAAAGTTTATGTGCATCCCGTTGTAGTTCTGTTAAATCATATAATGCTGGAGCATACGATTTTTTTTCTGTTCGTTTTACCGATTGAATGGCGGCATCTTTTCCTCGTAATCGTCGCAATAAGTCATCTCGTTTTTCTTTTGAGAATGTTTTTGTATCATTGCTTTTCGCATCTCGCCACGTACATTTTATCTCTCCAGCAACAGCTGTAATGCCAAAATATTTTTTCGGTTGAAAATGTTTAATTTCTTCTTCTCGTTTCGCAATGATTGCAAGCGTTGGTGTTTGTACCCGTCCACACGATAATTGTGCATTAAATTTCGTCGTTAATGCACGTGTTGCATTAATACCAACGAGCCAGTCCGCTTCCGCACGTGCCACTGCCGAACGGTATAAATTTTCATACTGGCGAGCGTCTTTCAATTGACGAAAACCATCGCGAATCGCCTTATCCGTTACCGATGAAATCCATAACCGTTTCATTGGCTTTTTCACATGTGCTTTATCGATAATCCACCGAGCAACAAGCTCGCCTTCTCGGCCTGCATCCGTCGCAATCACGATAGTTTGTACATCTTTACGATTTAATTGCGTTTTGACGTTTTGAAACTGTTTTCCTGTTTTTTTAATCACAACCGTTTTTAACGGGTCTGGCATTAGTGGTAAATCCGCTAAATTCCACGTTTTATATTGATTTCCGTATGCCTCAGGGTCTGCATGCGTTACTAAATGCCCTAACGCCCATGTAACAACATACTCTTTTCCTTCTAAAAAACCATTCCCTTTTTTATTACAATGAAGAACCCTTGCAATATCTCTGGCAACAGATGGCTTTTCTGCTAATACTACTGTTTTTCCCATAGTCACAATCCTTTCTAGTCGCTATTTCCTTATTATATCACGTAAAAAAACCGTTCCACCATGGACGCGGAACGGTCTATCATTATTGATTCGGTAACCCACAACTTCCATCTGTACAACCTGGTGCTTGCTCTCCTAAATCTTGTAACGGACCAGATGGATTTTCTTCTTGCCACACTTTTTGTAGTACTTCTAAAAACACTTCCACTGGTTGCGCACCAGAAAGTGCATATTTTTTATTAAACACAAAAAACGGAACGCCTCGAACACCAATTTGTTGTGCCATGTGTTCATCGGCCCGTACTTCATTCACATATGCTTTGTCATCTTTTAACATACATAACAATTCGGAACGATTTAATCCAAATTCTTCCCCAATCGCCACTAACGTTTGGATATCACCTATATGTTTAGATTCCACAAAATAAGCATGCAAAAGTTTTTCTGTAATTTCTTTTTCTTTTCCATGTGTCGCTGCAAATTTTACTAAACGGTGTGCATGCAATGTATTCGTTGACTTCATTCCGTCAAAGTTATACGTTAGCCCAACTGTTTTTGCTTGTTCGCCAATATTTTCATGCATTTGTTTCGCTTCTTCTACGCTCATTCCATATTTTTTTGCTAATGATTCATGAATAGATAGCGGAACATTTTCAGGTACATTCGGGTCTAATTCATAACTTCTATATTCTATTTCCACTTTATCTTGATGTGGGAATTTTTCTAATGCTTGTTCTAATCGTCGTTTCCCAATATAACAAAATGGACATACGAAATCAGACCATACTTCGATTTTCATTTCAACACCTCATTTTATTTGTATAACCTATCTATAATTGTATCATAGAATAACAAAAAGGCGCCTTACCGAAACTTTTTCGGTACTATCAATATTTTTGTATAAATGACTTTTCAACCCTTTTAGGTAGAATGTCACTTCTGTATTGAATTGAACTTGTTCGAAGGATTGATTTTGATATTTCGCGCTGGTGCGTCCTACTCCCCCTATGTATGTAACTCCTCGAACATCCTTTTGATTGCTGCACGTGTTTTGTTAAAACCAATATGACCGCAGATCGCATTACACTGATTGTAAACTTCAAATTGCGTCACTAAGAAGTGTTCCAGTGATTTTTCATTCGGGAACTGTTCTTTTCTTTTTGTATATTTCTTAATTTGCTTATTAGACGACTCAATTAAATTCGTAGAGTAAATACTTCGCCAAATAGTTTTAGGGAAAGGATAAAATGTAAGTAAATATGGGTTTTCAGATAAGCCGTCTACCACTTTTTTATATTGCTTTTTCCATTTTTCTCAAAAAGCGTTTAGTACAGCTTGCCCAGCTTCTCTGTCTGTCGCTTAAGGAATAGCTTTAAAATCATCACAGATTGCTTGGTGATATTACGTGCCACGTGAACAAGACAAACTTGGTATTTGGCTTTTGGGAACACAGTGACAACAGCGTCAACCATCCCCTTTAGAGCGTCAGAAACAAATAGCAGGACATCTTCGATGCCGCGTTCTTTTCATTCTTCTAAAAGTTCCTACCAATTGTAAGCTGGCTCCGTAGAAGCAATGGTATACGCTAAAACTTCCTTTGAGCCGTCTTCACAGATACCAATAGCAATATAGACTACAGTATCACGGCGAACAGTAATGTAGGTAGCATCCAAGTACACGCACACATAACGATTATGTAAAGGACGCTTATTAAATGCTTCTACCGTATCAGACACGGCTTTTGTCATATTGGATATGGTTTGTGGTGTATAGTGATGACCGTACATTTTCTCAATCAGATTCGAGATTTCAGACATCGTAATGCCCTTTGGAATAGAAGGATAACAGTAGAATCTAATGTGTCGTTAGAGCGTTTATATGACGCTACAGTCTGTTGTTTAAACTCTCCATTGCGATTACGAGGAATTTGGATATTTAAATCACCGTATTCTGTGTGAAGTGTATGAGAATAAGAATCGTTGCGCGAATTACTTGAGTTAAAACCGATACGGTCATACTTTTCGTAATCAAGGAAAGCAGTTAATTCTGTCGCTAATAGTGAGTTAATAGCTGTTTCTAAATGGCTACGAAAAACTTCCATAATATCTTGTTTTTTACTAGAGCATCGACTATTTCTGTTGTAAACGGATTCATAGGGAAGATCCCTTTTCTGGGATTAGTTGTGGTGACTTAATGCTACTAGGAAAGGGTCTTCCTTTTTACATGAAATTTTTCATTTACACAAAATATTTTATAATCTCATTTTTATAACTATTTTACAAAAAATATTAAAAAATGTATAATAGTTATAAAAAGAAATAAGGTAAAAAAATAAAAAGAAAGGTGTTATATTATGAAAATAAAAAAATATTTTTTAAATATTTTTTTTATATTTATCTTAATCTTCTTTGCGACAAGATTATATTCTGACTTAGTTACTCAACCTCATGAATATAAAAACGTACTGATATTCTTAATAACATCAATTTCAGCTTTACTAATTTTTTATTATCTAAAACTGAAAAAAAAATACAAAAAAACCGTTGCTGGATCAATTTCTTTTGTCCCTTTTCTAATCATAAATATTATTTTTATCAACGATTTATATATCCGAATTGGTTTAGGAATTGGATTTGTAATTTTTATAATTTTTACAATATCCTTTATTTATTTAGAAAAAATTAAGCCTAAAGACTAAGGGGATGCCACGATTTTTATTTATTTTTTTCGTTAAATTTTGAATTTTATCAAAAAGCGACAACATTCGCTCACTCTGCTTCTCATTCTTTTGATTCAAATTAATTATTGTTTGTTCTTTTTTACTCAATTTTTTATGGAATTTTTGATTTACACGCATATCAACTTCTTGATTTTGTATTTTTACGAGATCACGCAGCCTTTTTATTTCTTCGTCCTTTCGTTCCATACTCTCATGTTGTTTTTTTATTAATTTAACAGCGTTTTTTCCCCATTCCTGTAATTTTTCCACTTGTTCCAGTTCAACTGTATGTAAAGGAGTAAATGGCAGTTTCTTTAGTATCAGACACGGCTTTTGTCATATTGGATATGGTTTGTGGTGTATAGTGATGACCGTACATTTTCTCAATCAAATTCGAGATTTCAGACATCGTAATGCCCTTTGGAAAGATGGATAACAGTAGACTCTAACGTGTCGTTAGAGCGTTTATATGGCGCTACAGTCTGTTGTTTAAACTCTCCATTGCGATCACGAGGAATCTGGATATTTAAAGAGTCGTTGCGCGAATTACCTGAGTTAAAACCGATACGGTCATACTTTTCGTAATCAAGGAAAGCAGTTAATTCTGTCGCTAATAGTGAGTTAATAGCTGTTTCTAAATGGCTACGAAAAACTTCCATAATATCTTGTTTTTTTACTAGAGCATCGACTATTTCTGTTGTAAACGGATTCATAGGAAAAATCCCTTTTCTGGGATTAGTTGTGGTGACTTAATGCTACCGAGAAAGGGTCTTCCTTTTTACATGAAATTTTTCATTTACACAAAATATTTTATACTCTCACTTTTTTCCAACACCTATCATGTTCCCCTGCTTATCCTTTTCAAACTTTTTTTCTATTTTCACCATGTTTTTTAGTTAAAAAAATCGCTACTATCGTTCCACCGATTAAGCCATCTATCATATCAACCATCGTATCCTCATATCCCCGACTAGCCGTAAAATGAAAAAGACGATCTCCAGTAAACTCCAATAATTCCCAAAATCCCGCAATAGCAAGAGAAAAAGTAATCAAATATAAACCGATAAACGTTTTTGGGATGTTGTTCCCAGCGTCTTCACCAACGATAAACATAAAAAGAATATAGGCCCCATAACTAATAAAACAACCGGAAAAGAAGTGAAGCACATCATCAAAATGAGGAATTTGATAGCCACCACTAAACGTTCCAATCCCTACAGATAAAAAAATAAAAGCATAAATCATCCCCATAAAGGAAGGTGGAAAAGGATGACGTGTTTTCCTTTGCCAATACGCTAAAACAATTAGCGAAACGATGGTTAAAACACCCATAAATGCTTTTTGTGTTCTTCCGTCAAAAAATAGATAGAAACTCCAAATGGTAATAACGGACGTCACACTCCACCACATCACGGTCGTTAAAATGGAACCTTTTATTTTTTTCAACACTTTCCCTTCTTTCACTAGATACCATAATTAGTATGTATTATACCAAACGAACGTTTATACTTTCACCATTACTTTATTCACGAGTTTATCAAACGTTCCCTCTTGATAACAATTCCTCGGTATGCCTTTAAAATAAGGAATGAATTTAGAAAATTCGGTAGTATGTAACACGCCGATATAATTTAAAAATAATTCTACTTCCATAAAAGAGCGACCAATAATAGAGGAAACAAACTTAATGTCTGGTACTTTTTTATAAAGACTGACAACTTGTACTGCAGTTTTTTCATCCCACTTTTGGTCATTTTCAGGAAATAGCGCCTGAAAATACAATGGATTTTCCTCTACTTTGTGAATCATATTTTTCGCAATTTCCACCGCTTTTCCTACTTCCACTGAAAAGTAAGGACGCATAATGTCTACTCTTGCATCGTACAACTCACTATGAATGAGTAATACTACTTGTCTTACATCATGCGAAAATTGCTCAAATTCTAATTGAAACGGAGTGGGGACTTCAATTACTTTATTTAATTGATGGATTCTCGATTTCACATCTGATGCATGGCCAATTTTTATTAGTCCTTCCATACTCGGATTAGATACAATGTATATATATCCAGCTAAATGTTTCTTCATTTTTCTATCCTCCTACGTATAATGAGACAATCCTTTTTAACCATGACATTCGTATCGTCATTTATAGTAATTTTATCATAATTATAGATAGTAAAAAAAGATTAAGAATCAATATATGGATTTCCATACATTTATCCTTAATCTTTCTTTACGAAAACATTTAAATGACATATACATACACACATAAAAAATGTTCCAAACTACCGAGCAATACGAAAATATGAAAAATTTCATGATGACCAATATGTTTAAATTCTAACCATGTTGGTTTTGTCCAATAAATCATTCCACCAATGGTATAAAAAATACCACCTACGACTAATAAAACAATACCATTTGTACTAAGATTCATCGATAATGGGCCGAAGAAAATGACGACGAACCAACCCATCAGAATATAAATTAATGTCGACAACCATCTAGGGCTGTTAAACCATACCATTTTAAAAATAACACCGATACATGCGGCAAGATGAATAACCCAAAATAATAACCAACCGTTTTCATGTTGCAATGTAATTAAACAAAATGGTGCATACGTACCTGCAATTAATACAAAGATCATTGCATGATCGACTCTTCGCAAAAAAGCAATCAACCGCTCATCCGCCACTATTCCGTGGTAAACAGCAGATGCTGTATATAATGCCATCATCCCTATTCCAAATAACATGACTGCTAAAATCGACGTCACAGAAGGCATTTGAATCGAAACTTTTACAACCATTGCAAGTAAAGCAATAAAAGCAAACACCGCTCCACCTAAATGTGTAAAAGCATTTACCGGTTCTCTTATATAGGTATTCATATTAACACCCCTTATATAATTATATGTAGTTTTTAAAACTACATATAATTATACGTGCATTACCCCATCCGGTCAAGGTTTACATTTTACATATTTCATAATACGATAAACATACATTCTAATATACAAAGGTGAGAAATTTGATGAAAGAAATTGAAACATTAATGGAATCCTTACATTTACACAATCAAATTAACACGGAAGATATCCCGAATGTTGATTTGTATGTAGACCAAATCGTACAGCTTTTTGAAAATACTTTTCATAACACCACAAGAAATGAAAATGAAAAGGTATTAACAAAAACGATGATCAACAATTATGCAAAAGGGAAATTATTTTTTCCAATCAAAAATAAAAAATATTCCAAAGAACATATTATGTTAATTAGTTTCATCTACCAATTAAAAGGGGCACTTTCTATTAATGACATTAAGACGTCTTTAACACCTTTAAATGAAGCTGTAGAGAAAGATGAAACATTTCATTTAGAGGAATTTTATCAACATTATTTAAACATAACAGAAAAAAATGTCACACAATTTCAACAAGAAATGAAACAAAAAGTACAAGAAATAGAAGAAGAAACTACTGGTATCGAAAATAAACAGTTATTCAATCTTTTATTGCTGTCGTCGTTAGTCACGATGAGTAATTTTTATCGCCGATTAGCCGAAAAACTAGTAGATGAAATGGAGCAATCATAATCGTAATGCCCCGCACACCATTTTGCTACGTAGAGAAAACATCTTTACACCCAAAAAACTTCAAGAGAAACTCTTGAAGTTTTTTTAGTCTTCATCTTTCACATCGATATCTTCGGGTAAAGGTTCAGTTAGCCATTCTTCCCATTGCTTCTTCATGTTTTCCACTTGTTTTAAATGATGATTAAACTGTTCTTTATTAATTAAGTATTGTTCTCCATCAAAGACAGCTCGAATTCGTTTTTCGTGAATCCATTGTACAATATATGATTCTGGCATTTCTAAATATGCCGCTGTCTCTTTTACCGTTAAATACACAAAAGACAACTCCTTCCTAGACTAAACTATCCTGTTATCATTTTACACGTTTATTGAAAAAATAGATTTTAAATAGACATACTATTTATTGGCATCTTTTAAAAAGTCATCTATAGCAACACCCTATTTTACCCAATATATTCATCCATTTTTATTTGTTGAGTTCCTTTATATCCAGTTCCATCTAGCATCAATTTTTATTCACTATTTAAAAACGTTGTGTTTAGAGAGGATGATTTTTTATGGTATCCATTATGGATTACATAAAAAAGGACATGAATGTGTCTTACACGACAAACGGTGCAAAAATGTACCAAACGTCAAACGGTTTCCTTGTAGATTATCTTGCAGCAGCAGGCCCTATTCGTTATGCCCATGAGAAAGTGCATAACAGCTTGTTTGAAACAGCGTATGTGGAAAATAAACGGAGCGCGTTACGCTTACTGTTTTTCATTCATCATATTCGCGAAGGATTAGGAGAAAGACGATATTTCTGCTTAATTCTACAACATTTAACAACAATTGCCGAAGAAGTATTGCTAAAAAATCTTCACCTCGTTTCGACACTTGGACGATAGGATGATTTATTTGATTTCAAGCTGTTTTACATCTCATTACGAAACAGTTACAAGAAGATATACTTGTATAACAACCATCTTTGCTTGCAAAATGGTTACCAAGTGTAAGTTTGAAAAAGGTAAAACCAAAACAATATCGAAAAACATTGTCTTCCCTTTGTACAAAGATTGGGATTGTAGAACAAAAAATGTCTAGGAAAGAATGGAATACCATTTCTTATCCTGCCATTCCTTCACAAGTGATGCTAAAATATCGACAAGCATTTTTATGAAATGCCGAAAAGCGATTTGCTGATTTTATCCAAGATGCCCATCTCCGCAAACAAACAATGCATACAAAGACGCTCATCTCAGGCCAAATCATTTCAAAAGCAATCCATTGCAAAATGAAGCAAGAAGCAACATTTTTAATTGAAAGGTGGGAAACGTACAAAAAGGATTGGGCTGATTTCAGTGAAAACACCCTGGCTATTATCGATGTATCTGGTTCAATGCATGGGAAACCTCTAGAAGTAGCTGTTAGTATGTTCATTGCCGAAAAAAATCAACATAACACGTTCGACAATACGTTTATACCTTTTTCAAATCACCCAGAGTTAATACGTATTATCGGTCATAATCTTGTTAGTAAAACGAAATTTATTTGTCAAGCTAACTGAGAAATGAATACAAATCTAGGGGCAGTTTTTGATCTTTTTCAAACAGCAAAAAACATAGGTATTCGGATTATCGTGTAAAATTTATAAAACTATCATAATTACAAGATATGGCATAATATCAAGTAGTTCTTCTTAATTAAAACTTATTTACTTTAAAGTAAAATTGTATTATACTCTGTATTACAGAGTACTCTTAAGGAGGGAGTTAAATTGGAAAAAAAACCAATTGATAAAGAAGATATTATAGAAAATTTGTCCCATATAAAAACATTAATAAATCACAAACAAGATTATGGAAAACAAACAGCACCATACTTTATTGTTTGGGGATGTATATGGATTATTGGCTTTTTAATTAGTTCTACTAGTTCAATGTCGGTAATTAATACAGCTTGGATTTTACTTGCAGTAGTTGGTTGGTTTTTCTCTGGCATAATCTTTTTAAAACAAAAAAAGAACTACCCTATGCCCAAATTCTTGAACAATCAATTTAAAATGTTATGGATTGGATTCTTGTTTATCTTTTATATATTTGTTTTTCTTATTGGCTCTAAATTATTGCCACTTTCATTTCATCATCTTGCCTTGTACAGTTTTTTATTGATTTCTATTTTGTATATATTATTAGGTATTATTCTAACAAGGACAATCTTATTCATGGGCTTATGGTTGATTGTCCTTGGAACTGCTACTTACTCATTTTTATCAGATTATATGTATATAATCTTTGCAATTTTAGGTGGAGGATGCCTACTATTAACTGGAATTTTGCTAAATAGAAAAGGGATTAAAAATGAGTAAGCTAAAACATTTGAATGATTTAATTCATGCAAAAGTAAGACTTGGGATTATGAGTCTGCTGATGACATACGGAGAATGCGATTTTACTTTTCTAAAGAAAACCTTAGAAATCACTGATGGAAATTTAGGTTCTCATTTACAAAAGTTAGAAGACGCAAATTATATAGAAATCAAAAAAACATTCGTAAAGAAAAGACCTAAAACAATTGTAACCGTTACAGACATAGGTACACACGCTTATAGAGAATATATTAAATCACTAGAATCAATTTTAAATATAAGTAAGTAGAATGGGAGTTGTTATATATGTATAATCGAAAAGATGAAACGATTGCAGGGTTGGTTTTAGGAATTCCATCCATTGCTTTAACCGTGCATATTTTCTTTTGGTATTTAGGAAACCCTCAACAATTTATCAAGCATAGATTAGGAATTAATTCCGATGCATTTAATAACCCTACAGTTTGGATATTTACTTTTGTAATTGCCATTGTCTATATTATGTATACTGCTAAAGTTATTCCCTTTGTTCATGAGCACTTGTTTACATTTTCTTGGCTTAAAGTGATTGGTATATGGGCTGCATTCATTTTTAGTACTTTAGAGGAGATTTTATTCAGGCAAATAGTAATGGATTGGCTAATGAGTTTAGACTATTCAATAACCATACAAGTATTAACTTCAGCCATTATCTTCGGTTTAGCACATGGAGTATGGATTCTTCTTAGAGGAGAGTTTAAAATTGCTCTTCCAGTGATATTGTCAACTACCGTTCTTGGTGGATTACTAGCCATTTTGTACATTATAGCTGATCGTAATATACTTGCACCAATTGTGGCTCATATATTGATTAATTTATTCATTGAACCTTGGCTTATACTTTCTGCCGTAACAGGAAAGTGGAACAGTAGGGTAAAAAAAAGCGAAAATAATGACAACTAATATGTTCAATTTAGCAAACTTTAAGATAATGAATATGAAAGAAAGTGAATTTGATTATAGATTCTTAGTTGAGCTTACTGCTTTATCTCCTTCATAATTTCTTAAATGTGGTAGAATTTTAAAATCAAAAGAACCGATAACAGCCAGCCTGCTCCTAAAAAACGTCGCATGAATACAGCAACAAATACGAGTTCCAATGAAAGTAAACTGTTTTGATTGACACAAAACCTATAGAAACAAAAATCATTATTACTACTAACCTATTTATCGTAACTAATGATTTTTTTCTTCTGAATATCCATTTATACGTTATCCTCTCCCCCATCTTTACTATTTTTCATTTTACCATAGGCGAGTATTCCCTCTATTATTCTATAATCTTTATAAATCGTAATCATTACGATTTATGGTATAATACAGAAAATAGAAAAAAGAGGTGCACCTTTATTGCTAAAACAAATGACACTGGACAAAATACGTCCATATATGCAAATGATTTCAGATGAACATCATCATCTTTGTTTAATCGGTCCGATGAAAATGCCATTAAAAATTAATGGCAAAACTTATCTCTTTTCATGGTACACGTGGGTGAACCATGAATTGATTACCAACGCTGCAACGGTTGAAGAAGTATATAACTTCCTTTATCAAAAGCCATTAGCAAACGAACAACTTTCGTCTGTTCTTGTTTATGGAGATTTTGCCCAAGAAGAAGACGCCTTTGTTCGTTTTCATAGTATTTGCCACACGGGGGACGTTTTTGGTAGTCGTCGTTGCGATTGTGGTGAACAATTTCAAGCAGCGAAAGAACGAATTGTTCAAGAAGGATGTGGTGCCATTTTTTATTTAGCTAACCAAGAAGGACGAGGGATTGGTTTATTTCATAAAGCGATGGCTTATCTCCTACAAGAACAAGGACTTGATACCATAGAAGCAAATGAAGCATTAGGATTTCAAGATGATATTCGTGTATATGAAGAAGCAGTTGCCGTCTTACAATCATTACGTTCGAAGCCCATTCATTTAATCACCAATAACCCCGATAAATTAACGCAACTACAACAAGCGGGGGTTGCGATTAAAGAACGCGTTCCGGTCTGGTGCCAAACAACCTCCTATAACGAGCGTTACATTCAAACAAAAATTGCTCGTTCGGGGCATTTACAACGTTAAAAAGGAGTGAATCATTCACTCCTTTTTCGTTACGGCCAACTTCTGCGCCATTATTTTCCCGAGCGCTTCCTCTACCGCAATCTGCTCATATTCACTTTTTGCTTGCTTATACATGTTCCGTAACATTCGCAAGCTGTTGTCGGGATTTTTATCTACATGTAAAAGTGTCCATGCCCAAGTAGCCCAAAACTTAGGACGTCCTTCTGTTTTTTGTATCATCTCATCTAGACAAGGAATCGAGGTCGAACCGATTTTCGATAAACTTAAAGCTGAAGTCATACAAAGTTCTTCCTGTGCATGGTGTAAATAATTCATTAACGTAGGAACCGAACTTTTTGCCACTTCGCCAAACTCCCCTAAAATCGTCATCACTTTTTTTTGCGTGTCTACATCCTCTGACTTTGTTAGTAACTCAATTAACACCGGTATCACTTTTTCCCCAGATTGTTTGATTATTTGTTCGCTTTCCTGATTATCCCAAAACATAGGATACCTCCGCTCAATTGAATCATTTTTTTCTCTTTACAACGTACCATATCATTCCATTCTATTCCACTACACCATGACTATTCCTTTTTTTTTGAAAAAAAAAGCCGAACACTTTCAAATTGATTTGAAAGGCTCGACCACCATTTTATTTTTTACTCAATGAATGCCGTCACATTATTCGAAGAAAGAAGCAAAACATGCGAGGCATGGTAACTATAGGATTATTCATCTTGCATAAGGGTAGTAAAACATGAATATAGTTGAATTTACTTGTCTTACGAGCAAATTCGTTTTTCGATCGTTTTATGAAAAACATTCAACCACTTTTGTTCCGTCTGTTTTTCCGTACTTTGTAAATAATGAAATAACATTGTTAATCCTTGAAAATCGAGGTTTTCGATCACGCTTGTCATGACTAGTTCATCCTGAACATTTGTTAAAAAATAGACAATTTCGTTTCTCATTTTTCACCTCTCCTTCCCTACACGATGGGAAGATTACAATATCAATTGGATACAGTTTGTGCTTTCCGTACTTGTTTTGCGGCTTGCACCATGTTTTTCAGTGCTAAAATCGTTTCTTCTTCCCGTCTTGTTTTCAACCCGCAATCTGGATTGACCCAAAATAAATCATTCGGAAGAACAGACAAAGCTCTTTGAATGACTTTACGCATCTCTTCTTCAGAAGGAACACGTGGGCTATGAATATCATAAACACCTAAGCCAATCCCTTTATCATAAATATTTTGTTCAAAGTCATAAATTAATTCTCCGTGGCTACGTGATGTTTCAATCGAAATCACATCGGCATCTAATGCTTTAATCGCATCGATAATATCCCTGAATTCACTGTAGCACATATGGGTATGAATTTGCGTCGTGTCTAACACATCCGATGTGGCAAGACGAAACGCTCTCACTGCCCACGTTAAATATTCCTGCCATTTTTCTACTTTAAGCGGTAATCCTTCTCGTAACGCAGGTTCATCTACCTGAATCATTTCAATTCCCAATTTTTCCAATTCTTGTACTTCTTGAATGAGTGCTTTTGCGATTTGATACGCTACTTCATGGCGAGGTACGTCATTTCGTACAAACGACCAATTTAATATCGTAACTGGTCCTGTAATCATTCCTTTGACTGGCTTTTCCGTTAAAGATTGTGCATATACCGTTTCTTTTACGGTCATCGGTTGAATAAAGTTCACATTTCCGTAAATGAGAGGAGGTTTTACGCAACGTGAGCCATACGATTGTACCCAACCATTTTTCGTAAATGCAAATCCTTCTAACTTTTCACCGAAAAATTCAACCATATCGGTTCGTTCAAATTCACCATGAACAAGTACATCTAATCCAATCTCTTCTTGGATATCGATCCATTCTTTGATTTTTTGCTTGATTACTTGTTCGTACTCCATGTCTCCTAATTCTCCGTTACGCCATTTTCTGCGAATACGTCGAATATCTGTCGTTTGTGGAAAGCTTCCGATTGTTGTCGTCGGAAGGAACGGTAATTGCCATTTTTCCTCTTGTGCGACGCGTCTTTCCTGGAATGGAAGACTTCTTTTTGTACGTATGTCTTCGGGCTTATCATCTACAGGTGTGCGCCATTCGGATGATGCTAATTGTGTGAAAATGTCTTGATTAGTTTGCATTATCGTTTCTTTATCACTTACGGCTGCTGTCATAAATTGTTTTATTTCTTGTAGTTCTTCAAGTTTTTCATCACCAAAAGCTAGTGCTTGTTTTAATAACGGATGAAGCGAATCTTCGTACTTTACACTTACAGGTACATGTTGCAAACTACAAGAAGGTTGAAGCCATTGCCGCTCACTAGGGACCATTGCTGATAATTTCTCCAACTTTACTTGTACAGAAAGCAAGTTTTCCTTCCAAATATTTCTACCGTCTATGATACCGACTCCAAGCACTTTATCCTTTGGAAATCCAAATTTCTCTACATTTTGCATGTTTTCTTCATACCCTGCGACAAAGTCTAATCCGATTCCTTGTACAGGTAAACCTATCACTGCTTCATAATGAGTAACCGCTTCGAAATACGTTTGCAACATAATCGAAAGATTCGGTAATTCTTGCGTTAATTCACGATAGATGCGTGCGACTAGTTTCATCTCATCGTCTGAAATACTCGTTACGAGCGATGGTTCATCGATTTGTACCCATTTTACTCCGGCTTCTTGTAGTTCTAATAAAAGCTGTTTATATGGTGAAAGGAGTGCTTTTGATAGATCTTCGAATTGATTTTGTTCATAACCTTTGGAGCATTTTAAAAATGTAAAAGGACCAAGCAAAACAGGTTTTCCTTCTATACCTACTTCTTCTTTTGCTTCAAGATACGCCTTTAACGGTTTATTTTCTGTCAAAGTCGGTATTTGACCTGACCATTCCGGCACGATGTAATGGTAATTAGTATTAAACCATTTCGTCATTTCGCTTGCTTGTGCTTCTTGATTGCCACGCGCTATCGCAAAGTATGTCGATAAAGATACTGCATTCCCTTGATACTGAAATCGATCCGGGACTAATCCAAACATAACCGCTGTATCTAACACATGATCATAAAATGTAAAATCACCAACTGGAATAATGTCAACTTGTTTTTCTTTTTGTTTTTGTAAGTGATAAAGACGAATGTCTTTCATTTGTTTTAGAAATTGCACTTCATTTATTTCGTTTGCCCAAAAGGACTCGAGCGTCTTTTTCCATTCTCGATAATCGCCGATGCGAGGATAACCAAGATTACTCGTTTGTACCACTATCTATACCCCTCCCATAAATCGTATTCCTCCCTAAAAATAAAAAAGGATATTTTTACCACGAAAAGTAGGCAAAAATATCCTGATTATTTACTCAATATTTTTAACACCTCCCTATCTCCCGTAGGTTTTCCAAACAGTGCTGTTAGAACAGGCAGGTATCCTGGCTTAGTGTCATCATCATAATCGGTCTTCCCAGTAAACAATACCAGTGACGTATAGATTATGACTCTTCTATTACAGTGGCGGGACCGCTCCGGATTTACACCGGATTCCCCTTTAAACTTTGAATCATGTCAATTCAAAGTACCTGTTCCCAACGATATTTGATTGTTGTAAAAGTTTTGTCAAACTTTAATAAAACTCTATCGGAAGAAAATAAGATTGTCAAGATTATTTTTTAAAAATTCTGAAATAACACCATTATATATTAGGTGCATATACTATGGGCATAAAGAAAATGGTAGGAGGAATGAAAATGTATATGTATTATCCTTACGTATCATCTATGCGTGCTTCACACTCTATTCATACTGGACAAAATCAAGCCTATGCTAAATTAATCACTAGCTCACTCGCACCTCATTTACAAGGCATTGTTCTTTTTTTCAATCATCCTTATGGAACAGAAGTGTATGTGGAAGTAACAGGTCTACCAAAGTATCAACCTGCTACAAAAAAGAGCCCCCAAATCGGTCCACATGGATTCCATATTCACGAACTTGGCGACTGCTCCATCGGGAACAAACAAGATCCTTTTCAAGCAGCAGGTGGGCACTGGAACCCGACCAAACAACCACATGGCAATCACGCTGGTGATTTCCCAGTATTATTTTCAAACAATGGGTATAGTCAAATGCGATTTTTTACAAATAAATTCAAAATAAACGATATTATCGGAAAATCGATTATTATTCATCAAGGCCCGGATGATTACAAAAGTCAGCCTGCTGGAAATGCTGGCAAGCGGTTAGCATGCGGTGTCATTCAACCACTTATGTAAGCGGGATTCTGCTTTTATATTTTTTAAAAAAGTGTAGACTTTAGATTATCTCCCTCTTCTTATTCTCTATTTTAATATAATATTTTACGAATAATCCAATCGATTGGATTTTCACACTTTCCCTCTTTTATTTTCTAGTCTATTTTTCACAAACAATCATACATAGCATTATCTTTTTACCTGTGTCTTTACTTACCTATTTCCGGTAAAATCCTTATCCACAATAGGAATAGTTTCACCCCTTACTATTAGATATAATTTATCAACTTTTCCACCTTATACCCTTTCACAAAAAAGATATACTAACAAAGGATTCATCCAGCAACTCTTTTAAAATATATGTAAATGGCATTTGTTTTATATCTTTACCAACTAACCTAAACAAAAGAAAGAGAAAACAAGAAGAGCTTTGTTCAAATATACTCTACTATCTCCTCTACTTTTTTCCGAGGAGGTCGTTTAAAACGATTATACCGTTCCGGTTGTTTGCCAATTGCAATCATCAAAACAGGAATAAATGGCTCTTCTATTTGAAATATTTTCCGAATCCCTTCTTCTTCGAATCCAATTATTGGTGCCGTATCCCATCCTTTATCCTTTGCCACTAACATGAATAACATTGCAGCTAAAGAAGCATTCCGAATCGCTTCATCTCTTTTAAAAGATTCACCACGACTCTCATACAATTGTTTCGATGATTGAATCCATTCTGCAAACGATTCTTCATCCATATACTGGCGGTGTTCCGCCATCGTTTCTTCTACATTTTCATATGCATTTGGATTCGAACATACTAGCGCTACAGCTGATGCCGTGACAGTTTTATGTTGGTCATATGAGACTTTTTTTACTTCTTCCCGTCGATTTCGACTGAGCATTACTTTATATGTTACGTGTTGAAGATTATAACAGGAAGGCGCATACCGTGCTAACTCAATAATCTCATTTATTTCTTCTTTGCTAATCGTTACACTGGCATCAAAATTGATGGCAGTACGTCGTTCATGTACTAAGCGAGCAAAATTAGTTATTTTAATGCTTCGAAAATTTTTCATGAACTCTCCTTCTCCTTTTCTTGTATAAAATGAAGCATTTTTTCCGCCTTTATCGGCTTCGAGTAAAGAAAACCTTGCATATAATCGCAACCCATTTTTTTTAGCAAATCTAGTTGTTCCTCTGTTTCCACACCTTCTACCAATACTAGCATTCCTAACGATTGGACTAACTGAACGATGGATTGTAACAATGCCTTTTCTTTCGTATCATCATTTTCATTGACCCCAATATCTTTAATAAAGTAACGGTCTACTTTAATTTTATGATAAATATCACTTTTTAAATGCGTCATGGAAGCATAACCTGTACCAAAATCATCCATTACAATTTTAAAGCCCATTCCTTTTAATGTTTCGATTTTTTGAGCAATTCCTTGCTGTTCTTCTAAACTAATGGATTCGGTAATTTCTAGTTCTATTCTCTTTGTGTCAATATTATTCTGTTCCGCCATATGTTCGATTTTAACAAGAAAGTCTTCATCGATTAATTGTGCAACAGAAATATTTACAGCAATGGTAATATCATTATAGCCCGCCTCTTCTAATTCCTTTTGAAAATGACATACCTTTCGAAATACACTATATCCTAGTTCTAAAATCATTCCTGTTTCTTCAGCGATAGGAATAAACTTATAAGGTGGAACCATCTTACCGTTATATTCCCATCTAGCTAGTGCTTCTAATCCAACAATTTTATTTTCTTTTAATGAAAATTGCGCTTGGTAATGTACATCAATTTCATCATAATCAATAGCTTTTTCCAATGCGTCTTCTAGATAATCTTGTTCTTCTCTTAATCGCTTTAATTCTTCTACGAAATGACCGACTTTATTTTTTCCATTCAATTTAGAGTGTTCTAGCGATACCATACCGCTAAACTCCAATTCCTCTAACGTTCTTCCGTTTTCGGGATACCGAACCACACCGAGAAAAATATCAACTTTTAAGCGGTGTCTTACATATTTAATCGGCTCTTCCGCCGCTTCTATTACTCTACGAATAACGTGTTGCTCCTCTAAAGTGTTTTCAATCATAACCGTAAATTCTGTACCGCTTATACGGAAGGCTTGAACGCCTTGGATTGCTGCTAGTCGATAAGCAAAACGTTTTAACATTTCATCTCCAACTGTAAAGCCGACAATATCATTTATTTTTCTTAAACCATCCACTTTGATACGAAGAAAACTAAATGGCGACGGGCTTTTTATTTTTTCTGATAAATAGTTAACATATGCCAACCGATTTCCCAATCTAGTCATTGGTTCTTTCAATTCTAGTTGTTTCATCTTCCCAACAAGCTCTGTTTTTGTTTTTTCTAAAAAAAAGATTTCAAAAAAATCTTTAATTAGTTGATAAGCCTCTTCTAGCTTCCATGCTTTTTCTTTACGTACAAAACGAATAAATCCAATCCATTTTTCCTCATCAAAATAACTATATATTCTTGCAAATTCATTCATTTCAATATTTTGCTCTTCAATATAATAGTTATTTTTTAACTGTGCTTCCCAATCACTTAATTCTGTAACTTTTACTTTCTGTAAAAGTAATCCTTCTTCATGATGAAGATTGTAAACGATAAATTGATCTTCTTCTACTATTCCTATTGTTATTTCAATGATCGATAGTGTATGTAAAAATTGGTTCATATAAGAATCTAATGAATCTTTTTTAAATTGATGATTCGCCACTATAATATCCATAATTGGATCGATAGATTTCAATCATTTCACCTTCTTTTAAAAAATATCCTGGTAAAATAGTATTAAATATTATTTATTACTTGTTAGATTCCCTAGAAATCATACTATACTACACATTAATAGATAGAAAAATTATATTTTAACCATTTTAAAGAAAAATATCCCATTAATACAGTTTTTAAAACCTATTAATAAGATAGATAACGGTTAATTGATTGCCTAATGTTAAAAAAAAAGAACCAAATAGTAAAGGTAGTCCTTTACTATTTGGTTACTTCAATTTGCCCCATCATTCCATTGTCTTCGTGTTCTAATATGTGACAATGAAACATGTAAATTCCCTCTTCTTCAAACCGAACAGCAATTCTAACTCGGTCGTTCGGTTGAACAGCGATTGTATCCTTCCAACCTTGCTCACTTTCTGGTGGTTCTTCACCGTTAATCGAAAGTACCCTAAATTGCGTGCCGTGAATATGGAAAGGATGTATCATTCCTCCCATATGATGTGGTTGATTATAAATCTCCCATATTTCCTCTTCGCCAACTTTTTGTGTAAAATCAATTCGATTCGGATCAAATTGTTTTTGATTAATCGTCACCATACGACCCATCCCAGCTAACGTCACTTTTTTTGTCACTTCCTTATTCGGAAATGTCTCTTTTTCTACCGTATTTAATTGTGTTGGAAGATCAGGTGTTTTTTTAGGAGAACCTTTTATTTTGATTGGTAATACGACAGCTCCATCTTCGTTTAATAGATTCACCGTATCCCCATCTCTATAGCTACTAAAGTCCACTACTACTTCTGTTCTTTCAGAAGGCGATAAAAAAATAGAAGAGCGATCTATTGGTTGATTTAACAACCCACCATCTGAGGCAATTTGTTGAAAATGACGTTTGTCACTTAATGTAAGGCGATAATTTCTTAAATTAGAACCATTTAAAAAGCGAAACCGAATTTTTTCTGGTTTTACTTCTACATAAGGATTGACTGTACCGTTGATTAATAATGTATTCCCAACCGTACCATCTTCGTTTTTCACAGCAGAATAATCTAATTGATGATCCGAAGTAAAATAACGATCTTGCAAAATGATTGGATAATCATTTACGCCGTAATCTCTTGGAAGTGCCAATTTCTTCTCTTTATCGTCTTCAATCATCAGCAAACCAGCTAATCCTTTATACACTTGCTCGCCAGTTTTATGCATCGGATGAGGGTGAAACCATAACGTTGTCGCGCCTTGGTTTACGCGAAAAGAAATATCTTTTTCTTCTTGCGGTCGTATTACTTCATGCGGTCCACCGTCACCTTTTCCAGGCAAAATTAATCCATGCCAATGAAATGTTGTATCTTCTCTTAATTCATTAATGGTTTTAATATGCACCTGTTGGCCTTTTTTTACTTTAATCACTGGTCCTAAAAAAGTACCGTTATAGCCGTATGTTTTTGTTTTCGTTCCTTCTAAAATCGATGTTTCTCCTTCTTGCGCTCTAACGGTATAATACACATCATTCCCTTCCACTTTATCACTTTTTAACACACGGGGAACTTTTAATACGTTCGTACCAGTTGAATCGTGTAATCGAAACCTTTCCTTATACATAACTTCGTGAGGA
Source organism: Massilibacterium senegalense (assembly GCF_001375675.1). Taxonomy (NCBI): domain Bacteria; kingdom Bacillati; phylum Bacillota; class Bacilli; order Caryophanales; family Bacillaceae; genus Massilibacterium; species Massilibacterium senegalense. The sequence continues at coordinate 401,195 of NZ_LN831785.1, forward strand.
TTTTCGATTTCTTCTTGATTATTTGGTCGTTCCTTTACTTGTAAAGACGGATTAGAACATGCACTAACCAAAAAAAGTACAGATAACAAAGCAAAGCCTACTCGTTTCTTTTTCATTCACTTTCCACTCCTTTTACTAAAAGAAGTGTAGCAAGGAAATGTGAAGAAGTGATGAAGAAACACGTAACAAACTACCTTTATGTACGTGGAAAAATAACGTGAATATTGGTACCAGACTTCCCGTCACTTTCTGCATAAATTTCCCCTTCATGTGCTTCTACTAAACGTTTGACGATGGCTAAGCCGATTCCACTTCCTCCTGTCGTTCGACTTCTCGATTGATCTTCTCTATATAAACGATCAAATATTTTCTCGAGGGATTCTTTTTGTATCCCTTTCCCGGTATCTGCAATTGTTACATTGCAAGTAGTAGCAGTTTCCGTTGCCAATACACGTACCGTCCCACCAGCCTCTGTATATTTTAAAGCATTCATCATAATGTTCATGAAAATTTGCATACACCTCGTTGAATCTCCCATAATGATAGGATTTGATTCAATTTGGTTTACTAATGTTACCTTCTTTTTTCGGTACTCTGTTTCTAACAAATTAATAGTTTGTTGGATAACTTGCGCAAGAGACACTTCTTCCTTTTTTAGCGAAAACTCTGGTGTATCTAGTGAATTTAATAATTCTAAGTCTTTGACTAGTCCAATCAACCTCTCTACTTCCTCTGTACAACTATGAATACGATCGTATGTTGGTTGCCAGATCCCATCTTCTAATGCTTCCAGATGACTTTTCAACGTCGCCAAAGGATTTCGTAATTCATGAGCAACATCTTTCGTCATTTCCTGCCTTTTTTGTTCTAATGATTGAAGCTGTTGCGAAAGGTTATTTAAAGAAGTTGCAAGGTCACCTAGTTCATCGTTTCGATGAATGCCTATTTTCACATCTCGTGCACCATGTGCCATTTGATGTGCAACATCTTTCATATCGAGCAATGGTTTAATAATAAGATTGGCAAGTAACGTACTAATAATACTAATCACGATCATCGTCACAATTACAATCCAAATAATCGATTCCAAAATCGCTTGTTCAACATGAAAGACTAACGAATCAGGTATTTGATATTTCGCTACTTCTTCACTAAACATTTGAAAATGAACATGCCCTTTGTACACGATAATTGCACTAACAAAAAACAACAAAGTGGTGGAGAATAAAATAAAAAATAACGCAATTTTCTTTTTTAATCCGCTCATCTTTTTCCCTCACCAAATTTATATCCAATCCCATAAACGGTTTCGATATATTCTATCGAATCATCCAATTGTGCAATCTTTTTCCGAATATTTTTAACGTGTTGATCAATCACTCGAACATCGCCTTCAAAATCAAATCCCATCACTCGTTCTACTAACTCGTCTCTTGAAAAAACTCGATTCGGATATTTGACTAACAAGACAAACAATGCGTATTCTTTCGGCGTAAAATCAATTCGTACTTGATGCACGTACACTTCTTTTGCATTAGAATAGATTGTAATATTTCCAGTAGTAATCGTTTCTGATAACAATAATTGATCGTTCGTTCGACGTAAAATCACTTTCACCCTCATCACTACTTCTTTTGGGCTAAATGGTTTTTCAATATAATCATCCGCTCCAATCGAAAGACCATGCAACTTATCAGCTTCTGTTACTTTTGCCGTTAACATCAAAATCGGGGTCGAGTAATGCAGCCGAATACGTTGACACAATTCCTCCCCTGACGTATCTGGTAACATTAAATCAAGAATGATTACATCAATCGTTTCGCGTGCTAATATGTGCATAGCTTCTTTCCCATTTGTAGCTTGAAAAACAACAAAACCACTAGCTAAAAAGTACGATTCTAACACTTCCCTAATTTTCTGCTCATCATCTATTAACAAAATGTTATTCATTCGTTTCACAATACCCTCTTCTCTTTTTTTATGAAGTAATCATCCATTTTCTCCATCATACGATAAGAAGATTATGATGAGCAAAAAGTTTCTTAGTCGTATCGTTATGTAAAAAGAAAAAGAAGCGCTTACCGCTCCTCTTCTTTTCCCACAATTAACGTCTTGTCGCATACCAACCAGCTTGATGTCGATTAGGTGTACCGCCACCGCCAGAAAAAGCAAAAAATGTTCCAGCCATCGCATTCACCCGTGATTGACCACCAAAATCCCTTCCAAAAAAGACAACACCACTAAACGTTTGCGTTGCTTGTGGATTATTCGGATCAATGATACGAATAAAGGAAATTTGTTGCGTTGATTGGTCAAAAAAGCCGTGCATCTGATTGCCAAAAACTGTACCAGAAAAACGTCCCGCCCGGTCCATCCTTGTAATAGCTAATGTTCCAATAAAATCATTTGCATTTATGTTCCATGTTCTAGGAAGCGTGTTCGGTGTAAAAGCCCGGTCTTCCTCTTCTTCTTGCTGGCGGTATTCTTCTACAGGCGCAACGTACCCATACGGATAAACATAAGGATAGGGTAAAACAGGTTGAACAAATTCTCCACTCACAATAATTCCCCCTTGCATCTTATTAGAACGTGATATCGCTATTATCTTATGGGCTAAAATAGTCTTCGTACATTGTCCATTTTATTTTCATTAAAAAAATACAGGAATGGTTGATTTATGTTGGAAGAAGATATAAAATAAGAATATATGTTCTCATTTTATAAAAAGAAGGTGTGTCTACATGGCGTATGCACAAAAAGATATCAAAGACTATATTTATGAAGTAGCTGTAGAAATAGCAAGTTCTCTCGGAACGAAACCGTCCGTTATCTGGAATTCCAAATCTTTTCAACAACAACTTACTACTGTCGTTACTAAACAAATCGCCACACTGGAGCGAGAGCGACAAGACTATAAAAAAACAAGCACTACCTATTAAGAGTGCTTGTTCACCGTTTTTATTCCACAGGCATTGTATTCGCTAAGCCTGCAAAAGTTGCAGAAAAACCGCCGATTAACGAAACAATAAGGAAAATAATTAAAATAATGATAACTGTTTGCTTTTTGCTTAATCCGCCAACTATTTGAAAACCCATGCCTAACACAATTAAACTCCAAATGTTAAAAAATTCAACATTCGATAAAAATCCACTTAAAAAAGTCGTTGAATCAAATAACGCACCTAAACTAGTGTAACTTGTTACTTCACCTTTAAGAACAAACATTAAAATAGAGTTAATGATTAAACCGAGAACCGAAATAATCGATACATGGACCATCATCGAAAAAATATGTTTAAACGATGTATCATTTCCAACAATCATAAAACATAATTTATATACCCCTGCTGCAATTAAAAAACCGATAGGTGTAACTAATAAACCACCAATTACCGCAGCACCGATGGTCATACCTTGTATCACCTTTAATTTTTCTCCCGATAATCCAAGCTCTCCCATGTTTGGTGTTATTGCATATGCCTGTAAACCTGCAAAAATAGCGGTTAACACACTAACTAAAATTAACGCTAAGATAAAGGTAGGTCGCTCTTTCATCCGTGTAAATTGTTCCGCAGGGTTCGTAATCATTCCAAACAATGATGGCTTAGCTGTTTGAGTTGGATTATTTTGCACTGTTTCTTCCACTTTCATCACTCCATTTCTTATTTTTTTATGTTTTAAGTATAAAAAGAGGGTTATTTATTAGACGTTTGAGTCTTCGTCTTGGTTCCTTTTTTAACTCTAATGATTATTTAGAAATATTTATTTTCACATGTGAAAAATTTTCCAAAATAACACTAAGTTTTTTTAATGCACTAACTATTTTATTAAAGAAATAGAATAAGTATTAGATTTTTGTGATTTTTCATTGTTTTAATATAATCTCATGATGAACAGAGTAAATATTTCTATCTACGAATAAAAAGGCGAATTTCAAGAAATTTTACGAAAGAACCTATGATCAAAAGTTCTATTGATAAAACTTTTTTCTGCCATACCTAAAATAACAGAGTACTAAAACCGATTTAACTTCTTCCTGTAGCGCCTTTGCGTCTCATTCATACCTAAAATAACAGAGTACTAAAACACAGTTGCGATTGATCTAGTTAATCCATTTGTCTCATTCATACCTAAAATAACAGAGTACTAAAACTATACGGCGCCGACATGTTAGGTGGCAAATGTCTCATTCATACCTAAAATAACAGAGTACTAAAACAGTTCGAATGTTGTTCTTAATCGTTGTGTCGTCTCATTCATACCTAAAATAACAGAGTACTAAAACAGTAAATACAAACTATACGATTTTTATGTAGTCTCATTCATACCTAAAATAACAGAGTACTAAAACGCTCTAGCACTTCTTTATAACCTTTAATATGTCTCATTCATACCTAAAATAACAGAGTACTAAAACACAGTTGCACGAGGACTTTGGCACTCCGGTGTCTCATTCATACCTAAAATAACAGAGTACTAAAACCAATTAACAGAGGAAACGTTAGTAAAATTAGTCTCATTCATACCTAAAATAACAGAGTACTAAAACAGCTGTAACAATCAAAACTGGAATTGCTTCGTCTCATTCATACCTAAAATAACAGAGTACTAAAACCGAATTGCAAAACATCAAGAGATTTTGAAGGTCTCATTCATACCTAAAATAACAGAGTACTAAAACATTGTCGCTAAACACAACAATGTCATTATTGTCTCATTCATACCTAAAATAACAGAGTACTAAAACATAGTAAAACCATACATAAAGTGTGCTTCGGTCTCATTCATACCTAAAATAACAGAGTACTAAAACATCTAATTCCACGATGTACAATACAACCTTGTCTCATTCATACCTAAAATAACAGAGTACTAAAACCTGTACAATCTACAAGAACAGAGAAAAGATGTCTCATTCATACCTAAAATAACAGAGTACTAAAACTATTTTATAAAAAGGAGACGGGTAAATGGAGTCTCATTCATACCTAAAATAACAGAGTACTAAAACATGTTGTCGGGATGTAATTTGTTAGAGTATGTCTCATTCATACCTAAAATAACAGAGTACTAAAACGCAATTGGAAATGATGCAGGAGATTATGAAGTCTCATTCATACCTAAAATAACAGAGTACTAAAACACTAAGGTGTAATCTAATTACCTTAGCCCTGTCTCATTCATACCTAAAATAACAGAGTACTAAAACAGGATAATCACTCATTCCCGTACCCTTATCGTCTCATTCATACCTAAAATAACAGAGTACTAAAACCTACGGTACGGCTGGCGGATGGCACGGGCCGTCTCATTCATACCTAAAATAACAGAGTACTAAAACTACTGAGGAGGCTGTCCAACAAGCATATCTGTCTCATTCATACCTAAAATAACAGAGTACTAAAACACAAACAAAGAGGTTAATAGCAAGCGAGCGGTCTCATTCATACCTAAAATAACAGAGTACTAAAACCCAATTCGTAAGCACACTCATCACAATAAAGTCTCATTCATACCTAAAATAACAGAGTACTAAAACTTTCCATACCTCGGAATCCATACTGCATCAGTCTCATTCATACCTAAAATAACAGAGTACTAAAACATCCACCAATGGCGTTCCGGTAGATTACTTGGTCTCATTCATACCTAAAATAACAGAGTACTAAAACGAGCGATTTGCTTATCAATAAGTCCATCACGTCTCATTCATACCTAAAATAACAGAGTACTAAAACGTGGTGAAAGCGTGTAGAACGTTTAAGGCGGTCTCATTCATACCTAAAATAACAGAGTACTAAAACGGGCTTACGAAACAGAAGGAACTCCACCGGGTCTCATTCATACCTAAAATAACAGAGTACTAAAACCTCTAATGAAAAAATTTAAATATTTTCATAAAGTTTTTGAACATATACGTGAACTGATTCATTTAGTTTATTTCGATCTAAATCTAACTGAAACTTATATCCACAATACTTCAAAAAACTTGTACATGTATAAATATCAATGGGTTCAAACAACATAATATCTGCTAGTTTGTAATTTGAAATAACAGGACATACTTCTAATTTATCAATATATCGAAATAGTATTTGTTTAAAACTATTCTCCAATTCCATTCTACTATAATCAAGAGGTGCATTCCATTCTAGATTTCCGATAAATTCCTGTGTGATTTTTTGTTGATTATTAAAAAAATAGTTATTAGCAAATACTGAATCAGCTAGAAAATACTTAGATTCAGTATGCACGATTATCTTAATCTTTTCAGCAAATTTATCTAAAACTTTTTTTAAAATCATCTGTTCTTTAGCACTTAAATACGCTTCAGGAAACCTATAAATTAAAATAGATTGACCATGACTTAAAGTATGGGTTTCTTGAAAAATAACTGGTAACAAACATTCTAATTGATGAATATTTTTTTTATAATCAATATCCTTAAGATGGGATAATTCTAAAAAGTCTATTTCAATTAATTTTATAAATAAATCATGTGTGAACTTCTTTGATTTCAATGGCAAATCAAAACTAGTCAATTTTAATAAATCTTCTACTAACGAATTTATCGTTGCAAGATACCCCTCTGATTCTATATTATTTAATAACTTACGTTTTATGTGATTTTTCACTAGAGATTTACTACCAAGTTTTTGTTCTTCTATAACATCTTGATTAGAAATCAAAAAAGCTTGATATGCTTTTGTTGATAACTTTTCTCCTGCATTTAATTGATCATAAATTGAAACTGTATCTTTCACTTTACTTCGAGGTTGAAAATATTCAAATATAGCAGATAATATAGACTCTTCTTTTGTGTTATGGACATCATATACTACACAATAATTTGATATATTCATATCTACACGTTTTTCATGATCAATTTGAACCGTCCATTTTTCATTCATTCAATCTACTCCTAAAAAATTATTGTTCGATTATCTCCTAATATTTCAAAACTTTTTTCCTCTTCCCCAACTAAAATCATCATTTTTTCATATTGTTTCTCAGTAATAATCAAAGCTCTCACATGTCCATTTTTAGGTAAAAATCTTTTGATTGACTTAATAGAATATTGAGCTGCTTCTTTATTTAAACATGATTTCATATAAATAGAATATTGAAGCATTAAAAAACCATTTTGAATTAATTCCTTGCGAAATGTCGTATAAGCCCTTACTTGTTCTTTTGTTTCAACAGGTAAATCAAACATTATTAAAACTCTCACAAATCTATAACTCATAAAACTTAATTTTCATAAGACTTGGCATCTTTATTTGTTGTTTTCCACCTGTTTCAAAAAACTCAAAAAGGGACTGTATCATAATTTCAATCGCTCGAATTACTGTTTGCTGTTTTCCATCAATTAATATTTTTGTATGAAGTAAATTAATTAATTTAACTCTATAATCTTTTGTTAAAAATATTTCAGGAGGCTTAGATGAGACAAAATAATCAACAATAGGTCTAAATGGTTCAATGATATCTGACGCTAAATTAAAATGATTTCTCTCCCCTTTATGATAAATGCCCAGCGCTGGAATTAATCCTTTTGCAACAATAGTTCGAGCAATAGCTGCATTAAAAATAGCATAACCATAATTTAAAGCAGCATTCTCTACTAAGTTTGGATTACTTCGTACAAAGTCACCATCAAAAATACTATTAAAATAAATCCTTGCAGCTTGTCCTTCAATATTCGTCTGATCATTAATAGTGATATTTTTACCCAGTTCAACCATTTTATCTAAACGATGATTGCTCGTCCCTATTTTTTTCATACATTCGATTTGATTTTTTATTTTATAACGGATTATAGATTGCCAAGCTGTTCCTTTTAAATCTTCTTCCCAGGATAGCTGTTTTACCATTTGCTTATATTGACCAAAATGACCTGATACAGGTTGAATAATACATTCAGGAAGATGTTGTTGATTACATAAAATTACAAGAATATTGTTACGGGATAATTCAACTAATAATCTAGTTGTTAGGTTTGCTGTTAAATCTTCCACGACAACTGCAAAAATATCCGAAAGGGGAATTTTTATTTCCAAATCCCCCTTCTTTACCTTTAAGCTATGCAAATGAAGAGATAGTTTATCGACTTCACTTGCATATATAATACGCCAACTCATCGTACACCTCTCATGGACTTTTTTGGATACGAAAATATTAATTTTTCATTTGTTACTTTATAACGATTTCCTAATACATCCGTTGCAAATTTCTCGAACTGTATGATGTTTTTACTAATTGATTTTCGTAACTGCTTATTTTTAAGATTATTTAACTCTGCAAAATTTTTATAATTTTGATTTATCCAATTACATTCTATCCGATTAGTTTTATCATGATTTACACCTATAAATAGAAATTCTTCATTATCTAGTTCAAAAATATCATACTTATTTAAACTAAATAGAAAATTTGACTTATTATTTATTTTCTTCTTTTTTAATTTCTCTTCATATATTTTTTTGCAAATCTCATAATTATCTCCTTTTTCTTTTAAATCATTAAAACGAACAGTCACAAATTTATAGATGCCATCTTCCTTATATACATCCATTCGAAATGGCTTTATAGATAAATTAACAACTCTTTTCTTAGAATTATGAAATTTATGCGTGATATCTTTATGCTCACCTAATTTTCCACTATAATATTTTACCGATAGAATTGGGGGACCGTTATCTTTTTTACTATACTTCGTTACAAATTCACCTGTTTCTTCTTTATATTTGTACAAAGGATTCTTAGCATCCCCATATTGCTCCATGATACTTTTTATTTTTTCATAAGTTTGTCTATCGTTATGATACATTAGAAGCTTTTTTGGACTCTTTCTAATCTTATTAACCAAATCTGTATTATCCTTAGCATAAATATCTTTAATTTTTTTAATAACATATTCATTGTTATCGACCGTTCTAGTTGAACAAATAGTATCGTTCATCAATTGTCTATTTGGCTTCTGGTCCACTCGATGAGAATACTTATAATTTTGATATTTTTTTATAGTAGCCACTTTTTCATATTTATCAATGAATGTTTTAGTAAAATCATCTTCACTTAAAATTTCGCCTGTTTCTTTATTAACAATATGAGGATCAGATAATATTAGATTTTGTTTTGCTAATACTTCCTTTTTACTAAATAAGTATCCCGCCATTGCAATAATTAATGCATCTTCTGCATGGTGTTTATAATCTATATTACGATCTTTTTTAAATCTCCATAATTTTCGTAAATAATGAGTAAATGATCCGTTAATGGACTTAATTTTTACATTTTTATTATTTTCAGAAAAAAAGGTCTTTAATAAGTTCATTAATTCTCGTGTTACATATCTTGTATCAACAAGATTACGATTAATAAATTCTTTTTGAACTTCAAACTTATTGATATCACGTTCTTCAAGCAAATACTCTCGTTTTTTTCTTGACATCTTATCAGATGATTTTGCTAATTGTAAAACATGTTGTTTAAACTTATCATAAGATACTCCATCTATTTTTCGATTCATGTATTGATAAGGAGTTAAATTTCCTTTTTTCTGATTTTCTATATACTTTACAAGTACCTTATTATTTATTGAATCATCAAATGAAATAGAGCGTGGAATAATATGATCAATTTCATAATGATTAGGATTTAAAAACAAATCATTTAAAGGAATTGGTGTTAAAGAATACATACAATGACCATCTTGCAAATGCCATAATTTAATCATTTCAAATAATCCTTTGGTATCATATACGCCTAGTTGTTCTATCTTTTCTTTTACCTCTTCGTTCATTGCTGCATTCTTTCTATTTAATTTTGATAAAAATTTCTTTCGATCTTCACTATTTCTCTCACGTGCTAATTCAATCACAATCTCAGATGGTTCACCATAACGTTTGATGATTGCATTAACAATTCTAATAGATTGTGTAAATGCACGTTTTACAACAGGAGATAATATCCACTCATCTACTATTGATACTGGAATTTGATTTCTTCCTTTAAGTGATATGCGTTTTGGTTTCAATTTCATTTCAGATAAAATTTGCATATGATTCTTTGTGGTCGACCACAATTCAGGTAGTAAAAGATAAATTAACTTCAAAGATAAACTATGTGTAGACGTGAATCTTAATTCTGAAATTTCCGATATTTCGGACGTTGTTAATTCAGGAATTTCCTGTTTTAAACGCTCTCTTTTTTCTGATGGTGTTTGCATAACAGTTAAAATCCGTGCCATTTGGTCTAATATTTTATCATTTTCAATTATTTCATGACGTTGCGTAATAGTCTTAATACTATGATAAAAATCAAAAGAAGTAAATATAGGTTCTCCCTTGGCATTAACTCTATAACCTTTGATATCTTCGAAATTCACTCCAACTTCTTTTGCAATCTGCTTTAGCGTGGGCTTTTTTCGAATTTTAAAAACCTTTTCTATTAATCGTCTTTTTTCCTCTGCTGATAATTTGGTATTTTCTTCTCGCATAATCACTATATTATTTAAATCATTTAGTGCATTGAATAATTGTGCAGAGTAGCTGGCCTTAACAGCTCTCAATTCTTCAGGAAAATAGCTACATTTCCCCATTAACTGTTCGTACCATTTTCGAGGGTCACCACCCCATCCATACTCACTACCTTCTCCTGGGCCTTCAAAATATTCACGTCTCTTCTTTATTAACTCTATATATCGCTCAATAAATTCATCAGTTATTTTTTTATTATACTGTCTCTGTGTATTTAATATCTGCTGAACTTCTTTAATATAATCACTAGTTTTAAACCGATTTTGGTAACCCCTAACTTTATATGGTATTTCGTTTTCTTTATTTCTTGTAAGTCTTTGTAATTGTAATTCACAAACAAATTTATTTCTTAATAACTTTTCATTCTTACTAATTTGTTCTTTAGTAGAAAGTTCATTATCGTCCTTTTGTTCATCAAGAGTTGTTTCAACATTGTGAATACCTCTTCGTTTTGCGATATGTATAAGCGCAATAGCTAGTTCTTCATCAGTTAACTCTTTGCTTAATCCCTTTACTCTTATTTCATAAGGTTTATTTGAGATAGGTTGGGCATCTTCTGCCATAATTCTATTTTTAACTAACAGATGTTTTACTCTAGCAACTCTATGTTGTTTCCGTCTTTTTAATCGCCGGGCTCCTCTTTTTTCTCGCCTACCATTATTGTTGTTTACATCAGCTTCTGGAAACAAGCGTACCCCAGCATCTATAATATTTTGATTTTCATCAATAAGACCATATCCAACTGAACCAATACCAATATCCAAACCTAAAATATAATTTTCGAGCACAATTTACTCCCTCCCATTTACTAACACACCTTTATTATAGTTATATTTTGTAAGAATATCCATAGTATATATGATAAATTCCCTAGAAAAAAAATTCTTATATAAATAAAAAACCCCGCATATGCGGGGTCAGATCCTAATAGATCAAATACGGCACTATGGCCTTATTTTAGTAGATTCTATTAGCTTAGGTATAAAAGCAACCCGTCGGTTACTTGAGACATTTTAAATATAAAATACAATTAGCAAAAAGTCAATACATTTTTTAGTTTTTAAAGAATATAATTACTGTTTTTTAAATATACCTATAAAGAAATCATCCATTATCTAGTAACTTTACTCTCTCCTTAATCGCGATAAAATGTAGTTATTCCACTTTTATAAATAGTTAGCTATCTCACACTTAATTGCTCCGATACTTATATGCATCTAATTTCACTACCGGTTAATGCAATCTAAAAGCCAAAATTAATCACTAATAAAAGATATATAACTTATCACAATTTTCGCAAATACTTTTTCTAAATTTAACAACGCTCGTTCGTCGAAATCAAATTTTGGATGATGATGCGGATAATGGGTACGTTCCTGTTCATTTTGTGCCCCTACTTTAAAGTACGTCCCTGGTTTTTCCCGTAAAAAATAGGCAAAATCTTCTGCACCCATAGATGGTTGGAAAGCAATAATATTTTCTTCAGTAAACATAGTAGATAGCAATTTTCCTACTATTTCCGTTTCTTGTGGATGATTGTATAACGCAGGATATCCGTGCAAATAATCAATATGATACGAAGCACCAAAGGCTTCTGTTATTCCTTTCACTATTGTATGAATGTCATTTTTTACTTGCATTCGCACTTCTTCATCAAAAGTACGGACCGTTCCTTCTAAAGTAGCCTTGTCAGCAATTACATTGAAGGCACTTCCCGCTTGAAAGACACCAATCGTCACAACAGCAGGTTGCAATGGATTTACTCTACGACTCACTACTTTTTGCAAAGCACTTACTACTTCACTACCGATTACAATCGAATCTACCGTATGATGCGGTCGTGCTCCGTGCCCACCTTTTCCTTCAATGACTATTTTAAATTTATCAACGGCCGCCATTCGATATCCTTCCCCGACAGCTACTTTTCCTAGTGGAATTTGTGAATCTAGATGCGCACCAAACACATAATCGACACCATCTAGTACGTTTTCTTCCACCATAAACTTTGCGCCACCAGGAGGCGTTTCTTCTGCATGTTGAAAAATAAACAACACATTTCCGTTTAATTGATTGCGGTAAGTACTTAACACTTTCGCGACACCTAACAACGCAGCAGTATGGCCGTCATGTCCACATGCATGCATCGCACCTGGTGTTAAAGAACGGTAAGGAGCCTTTTTTTCATCTTGCATAGGAAGTGCATCAAAATCTGCTCGTAACGCAATAGTCGGACCAGGTTCCTTGCCCTTTAAAAAACCAACTAAGCCATTTCCGCCAATGTTTGTCTTCACTTCTATGCCAAATTGTATTAGTTTTTCTTTAATATATTGCGCTGTTTTTACTTCTTGAAAAGAAAGTTCCGGATGTTGATGTAGATACCTTCTCCACTCCACCACTTCTTGATAATTTTTTTCTAAATCTGTCCATATAGCAGCTAACACGTCATTTCTTTTTTCTAACGTCATCGTTTCCACACACTCGCTTTCTATCTATCCAACCATGTAAACACGAAATAAACTTTTTATCGCTATTGTTCGTCTAATAGTACGATACTCTATATATAATAGAAAAAGGAGGTGAACATCATGCATGCATCCATAAATGAAAGACATCTTGCATTACGAAATGCGGAAAAAAATGCGGAAAAGTTGTTCCAGGCAATTGAAGCAAAAGGAATTATCCGCAGCGGCGTCACAGAAAAACAAGTGAATAAAGAAATTTACGAACTCGCTTTCCAACTGTTTGGTATAAAAAAGTATTGGCATAAGCGAATTGTCCGCACCGGAAAAAATACATTGCACCCTTATAAAGAAAATCCACCCGATTTACTAGTTGCTCCTGATGATATTATTTTTCTTGATTTTGGTCCTATTTTTGAAGATTGGGAAGCAGATTTTGGACGGACGTTTGTCCTCGGTAGCGATCCTAGAAAATTAACGTTACGCGATGATATAGAAACCGCTTGGTATGAAGCAAAAAAATTTTTTGATTCTAATCCTACTATTACCGGCAGTGAGTTTTATTCCTACTGTGTTTCTTTAGCTGAAAAGTATGGATGGGATTATGGTGGGCCGTATGCTGGGCATCTTATTGGTGAATTTCCACATGAAGTCATTCAAGGAGAAGACGTAGAAAACTACATTCATCCAGACAACCATATCCCAATGCGAAGCACAGATAAAAACGGTCGCCCTCGTGACTGGATTTTAGAAATTCATTTTGTTGACCGAGAGCATGAAATTGGGGGGTTTTTTGAGCAATTATTAACTGTTCAGTAAAAAAATAAAGCAAACCTTGAAAAACAGGTTTGCTTTATTCCTATACGCGTTTTCCCGCTCCTAAAAATATTACTACTAATAGTCCCGTAAAAAATGTAAGGATACTAATTACCAACGTTCCGCCCGATGGAATGCCCGGAAAAACGACAAATAATGAGCCGATTATTAATCCAATAATCGATGCATATGTAACATGCGGAAAGCGGGCAAGGGCGTACTTAATTCCTTTACTGCTAACGATAAAGCCAACTACTACCCCTGCCCCAACAACAGCAATAATCGGGAAATGAAGTGCAGAAAGTGCTTGAATCACTACTGGATAAACACCAATTACTAATAAAACAAAAGAGCCACTAATCCCCGGTAACAACATGGCCATACTTGCTAGCCATCCTGAGAAAAATAAGATAGCAATCGTAGAAAGTGTTAGGGTACCTTCTATTTCTAATACATAATCCGTTTTTGCGAACGCCATTATAATTAATAGACTAATTGCAACAAACATAACAAGATAATGCGAAAGTTTGAAGTTTCTTTTCACTTCTGCCTGACGCGCCATAAATGGAACGACTCCGACAATGAGACCAAGGAAAAAAAATTGTGTCGGTGCGTGATAATTTTCTAATAAAAATTCAATCACGCGACTTAAAAGTAAAATGGCACTCCCCATTCCAATACCGAGAGGAAGTAAAAATCCAATATGTCGCTTCCACTCTTTACTAAAAAAACCGCTGATAGCCGTCAGTAATCTATCATAAATACCAAGAATAACGGCAATCGTCCCACCACTTACTCCTGGAATTAAATCACTAATTCCCATAACAAAGCCACGGTATAAATTTTTCCACTCCAACTCCTTATCTCCTTCCTAAAATAGGTCAATCTGTTCATGCATCTTGTTTTATATTAACAGAATCATAACAGTTAGATGGTATTTTATCTTTGTTTTATGAAAATAATCTGAATTTTTATGTAATAAACCATTTTTACACTAATGGACGCATAAAAAAATGTAAAGGTTCACCAACACCTTTACAGCCTTTTAATGCATCACTTTTTTCAATTCTCCTTTTACAGCGATCCTTTCCTTTCCACTAGTAGTGCAAGTAATTAAAGTAATCTCACTTTTTCCTTCTTGATCTCCTAAAACCGCTATATCTGTTGGTTCAATGACCTTGGTATCAACAATAGAATAAACAAATGTTTCCTCTTTTGTGTGTAATAATACTTCATCTCCGTTATGGACATTAGGGAGATGACGAAAATGCCGATCGCCTCGATACCCGCGATGACCAGCAATGGTGAAGTTCCCTTCTCCTGGTCTTTGATTTGGTTTTATTTGAGTTAATGTAACATTTAAATTTTCCGTAGTGGTTTCCGGAAGTACTTTTTGTTTTAACTGGATAGAAGGAATCTCTAATTCTAAAACTCCTTTTAATTGTTTTTTTGTAAATGGTACATTTTTCAGACTTGATTCATCTACTTCCTCTATCATTGCTAACGCTTCTTCTAACGCTGCAAGTTCTCTTGCTTGTTTCCACTCATAATAAAAAGGAAACAAAACAAGAGTGATGCCAACGAGTAGAAACGACATTCCAATCATCGTTTTCATTCTCCTCATCAAACATCACCCTTTCTTTATCCATTATTCTGTTTTACGTTTTTTATACATTAAGACGTAAACGCCGATTACCATAAGCATTGTTCCTACTAACAAGAAATATCGTAACGACTCTTCCCCTGTTTGTGGCAATGTCGATGTGAACGTTGATTTCTCGTTTTGTTTTGAATCATCCGTTTTTGATACTATTTTTTCCTTGCTATCTGTTTCTTTTTTATTGCTGATAATGTTGTCCAACGCAAGAACTTTTTTATTCCCAACTTGAATCATAAGCTCTTCTTCCCCTGGCTCCACTTTAAATGCAAATGGCGTTTTTAATTGTTCATATCCGTTAGGTGCTTTTGTTTCAACTAATGTATATGTGCCAGGAACTAATTGTACAACATCCGATTTTCCATTTTGATTTGTAGTAATAGTTGCGACTTTGGTTCCATTCTGATCATACAAATCAAATGTCGCACCTTCTAACGGTTCACCAGTGTCTTCATTTACTTTTTGTACAGTCACTCGAACTTCCGCAAGCCCATTTGTTGCCGTAAGTTGCAATACTTCTTGTTGGCCTTTTTCAATCGTAAAAGCAATTGGTGTTTTATCTAACTCATAACCAAATGGTGCTTTCGTCTCCACGAATTGATACGCACCCGGTTTTAACCCATCTACCACAATTTTTCCTTCTTTATTTGTTGTTAATTTCTCTTTTAACGTCTTACCTTTCGAATCTTTTAATGCAAAAACCGCTCCTTCTAATGGTAATCCATTGTTATCTTTATCCACTTTGCGTAACTCAACGGAACCTGTCGTTAACTCATTTGTTGCGGTTACTGTTTTTACTCCTTCTTGACCTTTTTCAATCGTAAAGGCAATCGGTGTGTTGTTTAACTCATAACCAAATGGTGCTTTCGTTTCCACGAATTGATACGTGCCTGGTTTTAAACCGTCCACCACGATTTTTCCTTCTTCATTTGTTGTGAATCCTTCTTGAACATTGTTGCCTTCTGCATCTTGTAATGTAAATACTACATCTGGTAACGGTGCATTCTCATTGTCTACGTCTACTTTTATTAATTGTACAGAACCGCGCGTTAATTCATTTCCTGCTGTTTTTTCCACTCGTTTCACGTCTGCTTCTGTTTTACTTTTTTCAATCGTAAAAGCAATTGGTGTTGCGTCTAAGTCATAACCAAACGGTGCTTTCGTTTCGACAAATTGATAATTTCCTGGTTTTAATTTGTTTACGACAATTTTTCCTTCTTTATTTGTCGTTAATCCTTCTTGAAGGTTGTTGCCCTCTGCATCTTGTAATGCAAATACTGCATCTGATAGAGGTGCATTTTTATTATCTATGTCTACTTTTGTTAATTGTACAGAACCTGTAATCCATTCGTTTTCAGCCGTAACCATTAATTTTTCTTGTTGACTTTTCATAATTTCAAATTCGATTGGTGCTGCATTTAATTGATAATAATCCGGCGCTTTTGTTTCGACGAATTGATACTTACCTGGTCGTAAATTCTCAACCACAATTTTTCCTTCTTCGTTTGTTGTTAATCTTTCTTGAAGCATGTCGCCTTTTGCGTTTTGCAATTCAAATGTCGCACCTTGTAAAACGAATGCATGATTATCTTTGTCTACTTTTATTAATTCCACTGATCCAGGAACTAATTCATTTTTTGCCGTTACTTTTACAACCGGATCTTCTGTTTCTGTTTTGATTCTATCAATCGTAAAATGGATTTCTTTTTCATTTAATTGATAATGTTCTGGTGCTTTCGTTTCAATAAATGTATAATTTCCTGGTTTTAAGTCTCCTACAGAAATGTGACCTTTTTCGTCTGTTTGCAGTGTTTCTTGGATAACATTCCCTTGTTCATCCATCAATTTAAATTCTGCACCAGCTAGTTGTGTACTTTCTTCATCTTTATCTACTTTTGTTAATAACACTTTTCCATGAATTAATATGTTTGATGCTTCTACTTCAACTGTGGCAGTTTGTCCTTCTATTATTTCAAATGTAATAGGAGTGTTATCCAATTGAAAATATGCTGGCGCTTTTATTTCAATAAATTGATAGTTTCCTGGTTGAAGATTTGGTACAAAAATCTCCCCATTTTCGTCCGTCACTAATTTAGTATGCACCACGTCTCCATTTTCATGACGTAGTTCAAATTCCGCGTTTTCTAGTACTTCATTGCAATCATCCGCATTGTACTTCAGTAATCGTACAGAACCTAATTTAAGATTTTCTGCTGTTACTTTTGTTACTTCTGTTTGGTTTTCCACCATTGTAAATGGAATTGGTTCTTTCCCTTTTTGATATCCTTTTGGAGCAGTATGTTCGACAAACTGATAGTCTCCAGGTTCAAGACCATCGCAATAAATTTTTCCTTCATCATTTGTCGTTACTTGTTCGATTGTTTGATACTCACTTTCTACTAGCTTTTGAAGATCAAAAACAGCATTTGCTAATACTTCACCAGTTTCTTTATCTTGTTTCGTTAATTCAACCGCATAGATAATTTGTTTATTTTCAACGGTTAATTCATTACTCTCACCATTTTTTGTTTCCTTATCAATGGTAATCATTTGACCTGCTTCATTCACTCCACTAACATATCCAGTTGGTGCTTTTGTTTCTTTTAATAAATACTCACCAAAAAGCAAGTTTTGAAACAGTACTTTTCCGTCTGCACCTGTCGTTAAAGTTTTAATTTTAATCGTACCAGTACTATTGAATAGACTGAATTCTGCCCCTTCAAGTGGTTTTTTCGTTTTTGCGTCTACTTTTGTAACTTCTAATTGGCCGATTCGACTATCAATATCACCGCTTGACCCTGTTAATTTAACGATATGGTTATAGTTTGTTTTGGTCGATTCTGTTGTAATTTGATACCCAGTAAAGGAAGCATCATTAGATACTGTTTGATTATTCCCCGCCATAATAAATGTGTCGTATTCTAACACGTAAGGACGATTAACCTCCTTTTTAAAGGATAATTCAAAGTACTCTTTTCCTTCCGCATCCTCTTTAAATGATAAAGTGTAATCCTCTCCTTCTGTTAAAAGGTCACTTTCATTTTTTTCTACAAGTCCATTTTGATCTACATTCGTTCTATATAGTTGAAAGGAATCTTTTAAAATACTTTGATTTGTACTAGGTTTATCTATTACGACTGCATCAGAAACAGTAGACTGCGTTGGGTTAATCCAAAGTTTCCATTCTAATACCCTTGGATTGTCTTTGTTTTGTGCTGCTTCTTTATTAGTGTATTTCCCACCATAGTTTTCAATTGATACTGTTGCCGGTAATGGGAACTCAGTAGCACCATCTTTTAATATCGCTGTATTCTCATAATTTTTAACGATTAGCTGGTCATGTAAATCGGTCTTATACACAATTACATACGCCCTATTTATTGAACCTAATGTTAGTTTAAACCCTGGCTCGTCATTTTTACCTTTAATAGCTTGTACTATATAATCTTTATCCTTATTTAGTGCGTCACCGTCTTTTATCCAATTTCCATCTGTATCGATTTTCATTTTATACACTTCAACAGTATTAATATCGAAGTTTTGATTCCCTAAAATGATATCTTCGACAATTGCATCGCTAATCGGTCGCTCAGTATAATTCACACCAACCTCCCACGTAATTTCTTTTGTTTGAGCATTGTATGAACCCCCTTTTGAACCATTCAATTGGGTAGCATTGTTGGGAGTAAACGTACTTGTTTTTGTCATTGTTTTCTTATCCACTTCATTTTTTGGCACCCAATCAAGTATCGCCCTATTCGTAAAAGAAGTTTCTCCATCTTCTATTTGGTTAAAGTCAAAAGTAGTTATATACTCCGCTCGAACAACATCTGTAACTGGGTTAGTAAAGGTGATAATCATCTCACCAGTACCCTCCGTATATGAAAGAGTATAATCTGTATCTTTAGTGAATGAAGTTCCTCCATGCGTAATGACGAGACTATTACTATCTAACGTTAGCCCTTTTGGAAGAGTATCTGTTATGACAACATTGTTCATGACTTGTTTATCTTTATTTATATCAAGACTCCATTTAGTTGTTCTGTTTTTGTAGTCAACGAAGCCACGATTTTTATGGAAAATTTGCTGCTTAATATTACGAGTCGCTTCTTTTGTTCTTCCATTTGCTTCTACTGTATTTGTAATTGTCGTATCTTTTTCCACGCGATCAATCGCTGTTGTTTGATAGGTTATTTTATAAGCATTCTCTATATCTTCCTTAAACCAAAGTATAAAGTCATCTCCATTATTTGTACTCGTATAATTATCAACTACATCGGCAGAAATCTCAGCCCCAGTGTTCGGATCAATGGTTACTTTTTCTACTTTCATCGTTCCATCTTTTAGTTTTTGATTCGCCCCTAACGTATCAGTTAACTTAGCATCTGCTTGGCTGATTGTTTTTTCGTTATAATTGTACTTAATTTCCCATGTAATTGTTTGAGTAGAAGGATCATAACTAGTAGAACGTTTCTCTAAAGGCTGGCCGCGTTTTACTCCTACCGATGCAGTTGCTGGTAAGTCTGTTATATTATCCCCTGTAAGTGTTGCTTTGTTTGGATAAGTTGTCCCCTCACCATCGGTAATTTTTGATTGAAATACAACACGGTAAGCTTTGTTAATAGTACCAAAATTCAACGGAAATGCTGTACCATATCTAGTTGTAACTTCTTCTCCCACTTTTACAGAACCATCTAACTGCACATCTAACTCATATATTTTTATCGAACCTGCTACAAACTCTTGATTTTTTTGTATTGGATCTTGAAGTTGAGCATTTTGAATCTCTTTTAGGTCTTTATTAAAATCAATTCCCCATGTAATTGTATTCGCATTATATTTCTTATCCGGTGTACCTCTTTTATCAATAGACTGTTTGACATTAGGTGTAAAAAATAGTGGAAAATCGATAGTCGTACCGTCATGAATTGGGAATTGCACTACTTGATTCGTACTACCTGTTAAATCTTCTCTAATTTCTGTCCAAATGTTTAAAGTTCCCTTTATTTCTGAACCCTTTTCAATCTCATCATTAAATGTCATCACTACTGTTCCATCTTCAAACACTTCAAATGTACCGAACTGCACACCTAATCCACTTTTTAAATCACCACCGGATTTATTATGAATTTTGAATACATCTGGTAATGTAAATGTATAGGTAGAACCTGCTGGATATCCATGGTTATTCGGAAGTTCAAAAGTATAACCTATTTTAAGGTCTAACACTTTCTCCGATGGATGAGGCATCGGATTAGGTAATTCACTTCCATCAGCTTGTGTTAATGTAACACTAATCATAATATTTTCAGTAATTGCTGTTGGTGTTGTTTCATTTAGCAACGCTATGTTTGATTTTTCTGCTACTGTTGTTTCAGCAGCTTCATCTATGATAGCATTCTCTTTTAGTGGAACATCTTCACCTATCGCTTCTGTACTTGGTTGTTCACTCGTTGTTTCTTTGTGATTAACTATTGATGCATCTTCCGTTTCAGCTACTTGTGTTGTCTGTTCTTCTTGTTGAGTATCCGTCATGGTAGCTGTTTCTTGTGTAACTTGCGTATCCACAGTTATTTCATTTTCCAAATTAAGCCCTTCAGCTTGAATAGACATTGGTGGAATGATTGTATTCAACAACAAAAAAAAGATGATGAATACGACAGACCATAATTTCCTTGTTCGCTTCATACCAACTCTCCTCCCTTTTTGATTGGAATGCAAAATATCTGTATTCACGTAGATTACTCTGCTTTTCAAACAATCATGATGGGAATCACACAGAATATTTGCTTCTATCCATTTTAAAAATGGGGACTATACAAATTCTCTACATAAATGATGGATTATTGGAAAAATAAAGATGGCGTATAAACAAGAAATATCTTGTTTATACGCCACCTTATTGTTTTCTACAGATTGATTAACAAAACTAGTTGAAGAAATCCCTTTGCTTCAGCTGTATGACGATTATTTTTTTATATCCTTTATCCTCTTCCTCTACCAGATTCTCCAGCAAACGATATCCAGCCATTTTTTAAAGCTTTTATCACAACACCTAATCGATTTTCTACATGTAGTTTATGAATAATATTGGAAACGTGACTTTTTACTGTTGTTTCACTTATTAATAACTCCTGGCTTATTGCACGATTGGATAATCCTTCACTTAATAAATAGACTATTTCGCATTCTCTTTTTGTTAATGGAGATTCGTGTGAAAAATGAAAACGGTGCATTGCTTTCGATTGTAAATTATGATTGTTCTGCCCATTCGTTCGGACCGCACGTAATAGATAACTGGAAATTTTATAATGAATGTAAATTTGATCGTTACTAACTACTTCCAGGCATTCCGACAAGGTATCCATACTAATACTTTTTACTAGATAACCGTGTATCCCTAAATAAAGTAAACTTTTAATTCGACTATATTGTGGATCAGTTGTAAACATAACATATTTTGTATTCGATAATTTCTGCATCAGCTGACGAATGAGTGTGCCGATTTTTGTTGAAATAGAATCATCGATTATAATGATTGTCGGATCAGCTTTTATGATATTTTGTACAGATAGTTCATGACTATTAAATAACTGGACCGTATATTTTCCCTCTTGTATAAAAATTTGTTGTAAACCTTCCGCAAATAATTGACAATCATCAATAATGACAACTTTATCCATCTTTTATTTCACCTTTCTACATACACTAGGTCTTTCTCTTATGTAAATCATCAAATTTAATAAATTCCAATATACACCAATTAAAACAAATACCTGTCGTAACTTGATTAGTTAAAGTGACTATAAAACTTTCATACAAGGAAATATTTACAATTAAATATGCATTATATAGTACTCAACTATACAAATTCTGTACAAAAAAAACTAACCTTTCAAAAAAGCCAGTTTGAAAGATTAGTTTTTTTATTACTACTAAGAAATGTGCATCGTGCCAACCTGTGAAAAGGAAACCCTTTGAATAGAAAATTTCTTCTTCTACATTTCCTTTTTAGGAATTTGAAAAGACACTTCTGTTCCTTGACTACGTATACTTTGAATATGGAGTCCATCTCCGTACATTTTTTTTAATCGTCTATTTATATTGGTTAAACCAACACTTCTATCTAACTTACCATGCAAAATCTTCCTTATTTGTTCTTCGTCCATTCCAACGCCATCATCCGTGACCGTGATTTTTGTGAAGTTAGCAACATCTTTAATTGAAATGCGGAGAGTTCCCCCCGCCCTTTTTTGTAGTATCCCATGATGGATTGCATTTTCTACTAGAGGTTGAATCGAAAGTGGTGGTAATTTCACTCGTATATTTTCATCCAAGTCCCACTCTACTTGCAAACGGTCCACAAACCTTTCTTTTTCAATATAAAGATAAGACTTTACAAGTTCCAACTCTTGTTCAAGTGGAACAATTCTTTTTAAGTTTTCTGGTGTAAAACTTCTTCTTAAATACTCTCCAAACTTATTCAAAAGAGCAACCATTCTATCAGAATCAATCATACTAAGAGAAGCAATTGTATTCAATGTATTAAACAAAAAGTGCGGTTGAATTTGTGCATGAAGCCAAGCCGCTTCCATATAAAGATGTTCATTTATCGAGTGCTTCATATTAATCAAAGCTTTCCCACGCGTTTTTAGTTCGAGGGAATTAATCGGTCTTACTACGTAATCATTAGCACCATAAGAAAACCCAACGTACACATCTTGAGGATAATTCCTTGATGTGATGATAAGAATTGGGAGTTCTAATGGTGTATAACGTTCTCGAATTAAACGTGTTAATTCATATCCAGATAAATACGGCATCATTGCATCAACAATCACTAAATCCCATTCGTTACCGTTCAATAAATGTATCACTTTTTGTGCATTCGTTACCGTCGTAACATGATAATTTTCCGTATGAAAAATAGTACTAATTACTTTTAAATTTACTGGATCATCATCGATAGCTAAAATGCGATATTTTCCCTTACTATCTTTTATTTTCTGTACACTAATATCCTCCGTATTTTGCGGATTTTTTTCCTCATTAGTCTTCACTTCTTGTTGACTGACTTCTGCCGCTGTTTCTTCTGCTAACGGTAAAGTAAAATAAAAATCTGAACCTTGATTCGGAGCAGTGTCTAGATATACAGTCCCACCATGTAATTCGATTAAGTATTTGCTAAGAGTAAGACCGAGTCCCATTCCTTTATCATTTGCAACTCCTTGTTCATACGATGCAAAAACTTTCTTTTTCATCTCTTCGTCTATCCCGATTCCATTATCACGAACATGAATAACAGCCATATTATTTTTTATTTCAGCATCCACCGTAATCTCACCACTATTTGTAAATGATATTGCATTACGTAACAGATTAAATAAAATTTGAATAAGCCTTCTTTCATCTGCTATTACATTAGGGAATGAGGGAGAAATATTAGATGTCATTTGAATTTGTTTTCCATCAGCAAAAAACGTAAGCATATCAATAACACCAGATATTACCCCTTGGATACGCAAGCTTTTTGGTTGAAAGGGCAGTTTCCCTTCCTTTAAACGAGTAAAGTCTACTAAATCTTGAAGGGTAAAGAACATCGTTCGACCAATATTAATCAGAAATAGCAAATTATTTTTATCTTGAGTAGCAAGTAAACTTTTTTTTCCATCGATAATCGTTTGTGCAATCGTAATCATTTCGTTCAATGGAGTCCAAAGCTTTTCAGCACTACTTTTTAAAAATTCATCTTTTAACTTATCTTCTTTTTGTAACTTTACAACTAGTTCAGCTGCTTCTTTATGCTTTTGATCATACCGTTTAAACCAAAACACAGCAAAACCAAGAAAAGCAAACAAATAATCAAAAGGATAAAATGGAATTTCAATATGTGCAAAAGCCTTTATTAATCCCCATACAATACCAGATGTGGTACTTACCATAATAAGTGCCAGATAAAATGATTCTTTTTGATCTTGCAAAAACTCTTGAAATGCAAATAACAGAACCGACAAAAAGGAAACAAAATAAAGAATAAAGAACACCGCATTTGCCGGCAGTAAATACTGCACTGGCATAATTAGAATCAATGCCGCACATATCCCATATAAAACAGAAAACAAGTAAAATAATTTATGCTGTTTATATTTTGTTAATAAAACTGACATAAATTGCACAAAGAAAAAAGAAGCAGCAAGATAAATCAAATTAGTAAGTTTTAACGACCAATGATAATCCAGTTGAAGCCAATCAATCAATCAATGACTTATCGTATGTAATAAGTTCATCAAGTGCAGGAAAGATAAATCCAATCGTAAAAAAAAGAACGATTTTATTTCGATAAATAAAAAAGTAAACTAATAAACTATACAAACTATGTAACAAAAGCACAACTACCATACCTGTGAGAAGGATTTTAATGAAATCTTGTTCTTTTGAAATGGCTTCTGCAGAGCCAAATTTTATCGATTTATGAATTCCGATATTTTCAACCGTATCAAAATTAGACACGTAGAGAATAATGTCCATCTCTTTTTTATCAGTAGTGAAATAAACCGTATAGGGGATATCTTTGCCTATATGTTGTGTTGGATGATCCGCCACTTCCCCTGATTTTCCTTTCAGCTCTCCGTCGATAAATAATGCAGACGCCGTTTTGACAGACGGAATCCGAAGCCCATATGTTCTTTCTTTATAATCCTTTTCATTTAACAAAATTTTCAATCGATACGTACCATAATCAGCTTTTCTATTATCTTCACTTGTTGTAGGAACAGCTATTGTTTCCCATTCTACATTTTCCTGTTCATGCTCACGTGGTAAATGACCTTCTGAAAACTTCCACTCACCATTTAACATCATTGTTTTATCATCTTTTAATTCGTAAGTACGTAAATCTAAAATCCCATTATGTGCTAATGGTTGATCAGAAGGAAAATGGTATGCTAACCACAAAAGGCGAAAAACCATGAGGACGAGAAAAAGAAGAATAAGTACGAGAATACTTTTCCATTTATAGTTCCGAACAATCAAAAAATTAGCCCCTTTCGAAAGAAACAAAAAAGGGACGAATTCTTCCTTTAGATATGTTACATTTTCAGGAAAAAGTATCCCTTATTCATTTCAGTATTCACTTGATTTCTTCCATTTGTTATACCATGTGACAGTATGTTCACTTGGCTCTAGATATAGTTCTTCTCTTAATGCCTTTTCTAACTGTTGATATTTTTTATGTACAAGTAATGGTTCATCTAATGAAGCATAGATTTTCATTAATGCCACATATGCTTCTTCCGCTTCTGGATGTTGCATACAAATTTTTTCATACCATGTAATGGCCTCGTGTACTTCTTCGTTTTTATCATACCAACCCGCTATTTGAAAAATGATATTTAACCATAATGTTTCTAAACGATGACGTTCCGCTTCCGCCCACCAATAATTATACTCTTGTAAATAACCACCTTTATACTGATTCACTATTTCAATATATTGATGGATTGTTTGTTCGCTAAGCGGAGAAAGTTCCTTCAAATTCTTTTCCCATTGTTCCGCATCTATTAGTACATTTTTTACATTTAACATGTAACCTTCTGTCGTGTTTTTAATGGTAAAATGATTAAACAACGTCTTTATTGCTTTTCTAACATGATACACCGTCGTATATAATTGCGAATAACTTCTATCCACATCATAATCAGGCCATAATAACTCTACTAATGTGGACTTCCGAACGAGTTGATCACGATGATGAAATAAATAAAGAAATAATTCCTGTGCCTTTTTTGTTCTCCAACGAATAGAAGTTACGTCTTCTTTATTTGTCGGTTTTATCGTCAATTGCCTAAAAACATTTATCTGTACCTTCTCTTCTTTCACTACCGGTTTTTCTTTTTTATACGTTAAGTATTCTTCTATTCTTTTAATTGTTTTTTCTAAACGATTGCGATTCACCGGTTTAACAAGGTAATCTAACGCATTTAATTCAAAAGCTTGTACTGCATATTCATCATAACCAGTCACAAAAATAACCGCTACTTCTGGTTTATATTCGATTATTTGCTCCGCTAGTTCTAATCCGTTTATCCCAGGTTGATGGATATCTAAAAAAAGGACATCTACATCTGCTTTTAGTATTTGTTCTTTTGCTATTATCGGATCTGTATATTTACCTAGTATTTCAATATTGTCTATTCTACTAAGATAATTATCTAACAAGTCTAAAGCAAGTTTTTCGTCATCTACAAGTACTGCTTTCATACGCTACTCCTTTACTTTTTCCTTTTACGCCTTCATTATAATGGCAAAGAAAATGGGTAATAATAGACCTTCCGTGCGTGGAAGATTATGTAACGATTAAAAATGCACGTATTTATTCTGTGACAAAGAATACATGTCTATTTATTTAAACAAACAATTATTTTTTTCACTCATCTACTTCTAGTATACCAATAGATAAAATACCCATAAAAGGTTCTAATAAACTAAAAAATAAAAGATGCTATATTTTATCCATAATAAGAACGAAGCCCTAAGACCTATTATATTCTTTTTATCACCATATCTTAACACAACTCTATTCCCCCACTTCATTATTTTTCGGTTTTACCATACCATTTTGAAGTGGATGTCTTACTGCCCGTTATTAAGGGAGAAACAAAAAAAGCCGTGAAACACGGCTTTTCTTCCACTATACATTTATACTTTTAACGCATAATTTTGCAAATATCATTTGAAAATTCAACTGGGTCTTGAACGGTTAATCCTTCAATTAACAATGCTTGATTATACAATAAGTTTGTATATAATGTTAATTTTTCTTTGTCGTTTTCAAACGCTTGTTTTAACGATTGAAATACATCATGGTCCACGTTAATTTCTAACACTTTATCCGCTTTAATGTTTTCATTCGTTGGCATTTGTTTTAAGATTTTTTCCATTTCAATGGTGACATCGCCATCTGCGGATAAACAAACAGGATGTGTTTTTAATCGTTTCGATGCTCGTACATCTTTTACCTTTCCACCAAGAGCTTGCTTCATAAATTCGAAAATATCTTTATTTTCTTCTGGTTTTTCTTCTTTTTCTGTTCCGTTTTCTTCTTCAATTCCTAAATCACCACTTGATACAGATTTGAATTCTTTTTCTTGATAGGTCATTAACATTTTTATGGCGAATTCATCAATATCATCGGTGAAGTACAGTACTTCATAGCCTTTATCTAACACCGCTTCAAGCTGCGGAAGTTTTTCGATTCTATCATACGATTCCCCAACCGCATAATAAATATATTTTTGATCTTCTGGCATGCGAGAAACGTATTCTTCTAATGTGACTAATTTTTTCTCTTTCGATGAATAGAACATAATTAAATCTTGTAGGTCTTCTTTATGGCTTCCAAAATCACTGTAAATACCGTATTTTAATTGTCTACCAAATGATTGATAGAATGTTTCATATTTTTCTCGTTCATTTTTTAATAAACTCTTTAATTGATTTTTAATTTTCGTATGGATGTTTTTCGCAATGATTTGAAGTTGACGGTCATGTTGTAACATTTCCCTTGAAATGTTTAATGATAAGTCTTCGGAATCTACCATTCCTTTTA
This sequence comes from Massilibacterium senegalense, assembly GCF_001375675.1. NCBI lineage: Bacteria > Bacillati > Bacillota > Bacilli > Caryophanales > Bacillaceae > Massilibacterium > Massilibacterium senegalense. The sequence goes on from NZ_LN831785.1 coordinate 429,275, forward strand.
CAAAACTAAAGTAGTCTGGAAGTAATTCTGGACTTTTTTCCATGATTAGTACACCGTTTGAATACAGCTCTAATCCTTTTTCGTACTCTTGTGTGTAATAGTCAAAAGGAATATTTTCTGGGATAAATAAAATGGCATTATATCTTACGGAACCGTCTACTTTAATATGAATATGTTTTAATGGTTTATCAAATCCGTACCGTTTTTCCTGATAAAATTGTTCGTAGTCTTCGTCTGTAAGTTCTGACTTATTTTTTCTCCAAATCGGAACCATACTATTGATTGTTTGTTCTTCGATTACTTCTTCATATTCTTCTTCATTATCTTGTTTTGGTTTTTGTACCGCGACATCCATCTTAATAGGATAACGAATAAAATCAGAATATTTTTTAATGATTTCTCGCAACCGATACGTTTCTAAATATTCATCGTATGCTTCTTCTTCGGTGTTTTCTTTTAAATGTAAAATAATTTCTGTACCGACTGTTTCTTTTTTCCAAGGTTCGATTGTATACCCGTCTGTTCCGCTAGATTCCCACTTGTACGCTTCTTCACTCCCGAGCGCTTTACTAATGACGGTTACTTGATCCGCTACCATAAAAGCAGAATAAAAACCAACGCCAAATTGACCGATGATATCGTACCCGTCTTTGATTTCATTTTCATTTTTAAATGCTAAAGAACCACTTTTCGCAATAACACCAAGGTTATTTTCTAACTCTTCTTTCGTCATGCCAATTCCTGTATCTAAAATTTTTAGCTGTCTATTTTCTTTGTCTGCAACTATTTTAATATAGTAACTATCTTTATCAAACGTTAACTGATCATCCATTAATGCTTTGTAATAAATCTTATCGATTGCATCGCTTGCATTAGAAATTAACTCACGTAAAAAGATTTCTTTTTGAGAATAAATAGAGTGAATCATCATTTCTAATAATCGTTTGGATTCAGCTTGAAATTGTTTCTTTTCCATAACAACCTCTCCCCTGTACTTTTAATAATTAGCAGTCGATGAACTTAAGTGCTAATAACTAAATAAATAACATACTACATTTTTTCTGTCAATACATAGCAATTTTGAACACAAAAAAACCTTCCGTTTTATCGGAAGGTTGTTATCCAAGTGCCACATCTAAAACCATCATTACGGTAAATCCAGCCATTAATCCGAGCGTTGCTAAATCTTTACTTCCCGAAGCTTGTGATTGTGGAATGAGTTGTTCGACGACAACAAAAATCATCGCTCCTGCTGCAAACGCTAATGCATATGGAAGAATAGGTTGAACCATTAACACAGCAGCAGCACCTAAAACAGCAGCTATCGGTTCAACAATGGCCGATAATTGCCCATAATGGAAAGCTTTTAAACGAGACATTCCTTCTCCTCGAAGTGGAACAGAAAGAGCAGCTCCCTCTGGCATATTTTGAATCCCAATTCCAATTGCCAAACCAATGGCACCAATTAACGTAGCATCAGAAAACCCTAAAGCGGCTGCACCGAACGCAACACCGATTGCTAATCCTTCAGGGATGTTGTGAAGGGTAATAGCTAAAAAGAGAAGGGTAGACTTTTTCAGTCCTGTTTTTGGTCCTTCTGCTTGATCTTCTGGCACGCCAAGGTCTAAATGAGGAACAACAAAATCTAATAATCGAATAAATAATCCACCGAGTAAAAAGCCAATCGCCGGAGCTAACCAACTAATTTGCCCATTTTTTTCACTAAAATCTATCGCCGGAGCCAATAATGACCAAAAAGATGCTGCAATCATTACCCCCGCTGCAAATCCTAACATCGAATTCATCACATTTTGATTAAGCGAACGGAAAAAGAAGACAATAGACGCTCCTAATGCAGTCATTCCCCATGTCAATAACCCGCCAAATAAAGCTTGTATGGTGGGGCTAAATTGCGTAAACCAATCCATAAACATCCAAATCGTTCCTTTCCGACTAGCCAATTAATATTTAAGATTTGAGTGCCTACTCTTATTTTGCACTAAGGAAACATTTATTGTCAAGACCAATTATATGATGTTTACTATAAATTATTACACTATTTTCCTAAATATTCTTTTTATTTCGTGAAGTCTATTCCTTTTCTATCCTATATAAAAAGATCTTCCATCATTAGGGGCGTTTTGCTTTTCCCCATTGACAGAAGACTTCGTTATAATCTAGCTATAAATAGAAACTAGTAAAATAAAAAAGAAAGTAGACATTTTTCTCCACTTCCTTTTTATCCTCATTTCTATTTTTTATTTGTCACGTATTTTTCTACAAGGGTAGCATATGCTTCTGCCCCTGTTTTTGTTAAATGCACGCCGTCACCAGCAAAGTATTGTGGTTCATTGATACTTGCTTCATACCAGTTAATAACAGTCACATTCGAAAAAGCTTCGGCTACTTCGTTTAAGTCGTCGTTTACTACGCTTTCCCACGGTCTTGGAACACGTGTATTTACTAGATATACTTCTGTTTTATTTTCCATTGATTGGAGAACAGATGTTAATTGTTTTTTAGAAAAAGGTCCGTTCGTCCCTAAACTAATAATCACTACTTCTCCTAAACGTTGGTCTGTTTGTAATTGTTGAATAATCGTCGCTGCTTCAGACATTTGCCGTCCCACTTTCGCATCAATCGTAATCGTGGAAAATACAGATTGTAAATACGGTGTAGCATCGATAACAACTGAATCCCCGATTACTGTGACGGACCGTTGAAAAGTTTCTACCGGTTTTTCTTCTGCCGCCTTGGCCACTTTTTCAGGTGAGATAGGGGCTTCTTTTTCTACTGAAGTTTCTTTTTGTACGGTTTCTTTCACAGCTTCTGTCTGTTTTGCTGACTTTGCTTCAGATTGAGGGGCAATATATAATCCTACACTTGCGATAATGACGACAAACATCATACTGTTAATCGCCAACCATCGAAGCGGTGGAATATGTTTTAATCCCCAATATCCAGAACGAACGGCTTGCCACCATTTTTTAATCGCCCCTTTTCGTATTGGATCTTCGATATATTTCCAAGATAGTGAAGCAAAAAGAACAGTTAAAAATAGTGGAACAATCATTCGTACCGGATGTACTTCTCCTGTATGGACAGCAGGTGTCGTTAAAATAATAACGGGATAATGCCATAAATACATCCCATAAGAACGAACACCAATCCACTGAAGCGGCCGAACTCCCATCATAAGACCGATGCGACTTGCTGGATGCACTAATGCTGCAATGAGCATCGCAGCAGCTATAGAAACGATAAACATACCACCACGGTAAAGAAAGGCATCGTATTGATTAGAAAAACAAATCATACTTATCACTATCATAAGACCGATGAAACCAATAGTGTCTAAAAACAATCGACCTTGTTTCCCGACACGAGTGGCTAATTTATCGCTTGGCCAAATAATCGCTAACGCTGCACCGATTAACAAGGAAAAAACTCGTGTATCTGTCCCGTAATATACACGACTTGGATCGGTTCCTGGTTCATATAAAATCGCCATCCATAAGGCAGACAAAATGGCACCCATCATCGCATATCGAAACAAGTTTCCACGTTTTGTTACAAACGTCAATCCTGCTATTATCACAAGTGGCCAAAGCAAATAAAATTGTTCTTCAATTGCTAACGACCAAAAATGTGTAAATAAAGAGGGGGTTTCAAATGTTTCAAAATAGGATACATCTCGAAATATATAGGACCAGTTGCTGAAATATAATAAAGCTGCTAGAAAGTCTTTGCGCACATTAGAGAGCAACGATTGGTTGAAAAAAGTAATATATGCCGTAACAAAAACCATCGTTGTGACCATTGCTGGAATTAATCGACGTATTCTTCGCAACCAAAATTGCTTTAAGTCAATATGATTCGTTTCTTTCCACTCCATGATTAATAAATCGGTAATCAAATAACCGGAAAGTACAAAAAAGATGGTTACTCCTAATAACCCCCCAGGCGCCCATGGCATATATAAATGGTAAAAAATGACCGATAAAACAGCGATTGCCCTTAAGCCATCTAAACCTGCCATATACCTGCGATTACGTTTCGTTGGCGTTGGCATGCCATTCACCCCATTCCTTAACGTGCTTCATCTATTATTTCGTAAAAAGATCTCTTATAGAGTATGTCGCTTTTTATCCTTTGCTTTTACTAGATTAAAAGAGAAAAAAGCCTTAGGAAACATCGGTTTACCTTAGACTTTTTACATATCATTCAAAAAAATAAAGAGTTGGGCAGTTAATCCCCCGCTTATCTATCTCTTTTGCTAGATTTATAAAAGCGGAGGCATTTTTGCCCTTTATATGAGGGTAAAAATTTTTTTGCTGCTGTGCGATGCAACCTTTTCAGTATAACAAATAGACCATAAGATAGTAAGAGAACATAGTCCGATTATATTTTCTACTTTTTTCGCTAGTAAGAGGAATTTTTCGACTATTTTACTGATAAATAATACCCTCTCTTTTTAAAAAATACTAGGTATTTCTTCTTGTTTTATCTTTCGAAAAAAAACATCAATTTTTCTCCGCTTCTTCTACTTTATCCTTTGCTTTTCGACATTTATTTAAATGATGCATGCTTCTCCAAAGATGATACGCCACCCGATCAATCCAATGTAACGTATGCACCTTTTCAATCGCAGCATCCACGTCTGCTTGCTGAAGAACCGTTTTTTTGATAATCTCTTTTCGATTTGTTCGGCGAATTTCCGCTATTTCTAACGATGTTACTTTCACCTTTTTCACTAGATCTTTATGATTGTGATACGTTAAACTTTGTTCCATTTCTAAAAATAATTGTTTCATATTTTCTGAAAGATGTTGGACCGTTTTATTTTGGTTCGTATATTCATTCATATCAAACTCTTCTAGTGTTTTTAATAAACGAGTCAAGTGATCACTAGTATGAATAAGATTAACTTGTTGTTGGTATTCTTTTTGTGATGTTGAGTACGATTGATTGCTAATTTTTGATAAAAATTGCATTGTTTCGATTAACGCTATATTCGCTTCTTCTAGTTTTTTTTCCATAGACGGCGATAATACTTTAGTTGTAAATAACTCCGCTCCTACTCCGGAAATGGCTTTTGTAATCCGAATCAATGTTCTTCTTGCTGCTTCAATCGCAACGGAAGGAACAGAGGCAACACTCGCATCTAAATACTTCGTTAACTTATCTTCATTTTCTGGTACAAGTCGAATAATCCACTTCGTAAATAACGGTAAAACAGGAACAACGACCGCTATTCCCATGATATAAAACGCAGTGGAGAATAAAGCTAATAGCGTTGCATCATCATTTATACCTAGAAAACGACCAGTAGTAAAAATACCCGGAAGGATGAGTGGCAACAATAGAAAAACTAGTAAAGCAGTCATGCAGTTAAACAAAATGTGTGACATTGCAGTTCTGCGCGCTTGAATCGTCCCGCCTATCGTTACGACAAATGCTTTTGCCGTCGTTCCAATATGTTGACCAATAACAAGCAAAGCTGCTTGTTCAAACGACACCGCTTGTGCAGCAAGTGCCGTTAACGTAATCACCATGGCCGTACTCGAAGATTGCATGACGATGGTCATCACCATTCCGATTAACACGAGTAAAATATGCTGCAAAAAAACAGGTCCTCCTATAGAACCTAGTGTGACGTTTTCCGCAACGCCAGACATCCCATCTTGCAACGTCCCGATCCCAAGGAATAACAAACCAAACCCAGCAAGCGCCATTCCTAAAGGAGCATATCTTTGCGTCAAAAACTTTAACAAAGCACCGATTCCGATAAGCGGTAATGCAAATGATCCAACACTCACCTTAAGTCCAATCAACGACACAATCCAGCCCGTACTCGTACTCCCTAAGTTGGCTCCGAGAATGACACCAATCGATTGTGAAAAAGACAATAACCCAGCACTAACAAACCCAATCGTCATTAACGTCGTCGCACTAGATGATTGTAAAATAGCGGTCAAGACCGTTCCTGAAACAATCGCTGAAAATACGCCACCTGTAAATTTACTTAATAATTGCTTTAACGAATCACCCGCTAAAGACTTCAACCCATCGGTCATTAAAATCATCCCTAATAAAAAAAGACCGATTCCTCCTAAAACAATTGTTACTGTATCCATCCCATCACCTATTTATTAATAATCAATTTTTCTTCTGACGAACCTTTCCTTAATATAATTATTATACACATTCTCAAAAAAATAGAATATTTTCCCTGCTTTTATCTTCTATTCTAGTATACACCCGCTCTTTTAACAAAAAAGCAAAGCTAATTGTAGACAAGTAGATTCTACAATTAGCTTTGCCGTATTTAAAAAGTATCCGTTTACATTTATGTTTGTAAAAATGTATCTGGCATGACGACCGCAACGACTTCTCCTTTTGCACAAAGGCTGTCACCTGCGAAAACGTCTGTATACACCTTCCATTTCTTAGGATGAATTTCTTCGACCGTTCCAATTGCTTTTAATGGAATGCCTTGAGGAGTTGGTTTCAAAAAGTCTACTTTTAAAGATGCCGTAACAAATCGTGGTGGTTCGACCCCGTCCCCTACGTTATGCCCATTTTTCTTGTGTAATGTTAATGATGCAGAGCCTGTCCCATGACAGTCAATGAAAGAAGCAATAATGCCGCCATACACGAATCCTGGCAATGCAGTATGTTCGGGTTCCGGTTGATAAATAGAAATCGTCCGATCTCCTTGCCACCCTGTTCGAACATGATGACCATCTTCGTTCAATCTACCACACCCATAACACCACGCAAAGTCATCTGGATACTCATCTTGAATTGCCTGTACCACTCTTCCTTCCATAATACCCCTCCTTTGTAAATTAGCTTACCATATTTTATCGACGTTTCCTATAATAAATTTGAAAATTCAGAAAATATTCTACGTTTTTTTATATAAAGAAATCTTTCATAAGTGGGGGTTTTGCTCTTCCCTCACGTAACTATTCTGAACATTGTGAAGTGGTGTCTTACTGTCTGTTCATAAGAGATAAAATAAGATGAAAAAGATAGTAGAAAAATAATCAATATCCGTTCATTGGATATTTACTATAAATCGCCTATCTTTTTCACATAGGTATGATTACAACATATGTTTTATCAACTACTCTATTTTTCGTAATAATTCTTTCTGTTACAATTCATTAAAGGTCACTTAGTGATGCAGAAAAGCAAGAAAACGTGTACAAGGTTTATAATATAAAAGATGAAAAGTCTGAGGTTTTTTCGAGGTTTATTAGAACGATTATACATATTTTAACTTTGCTTCATGTTCTGTTGTTTTAATCGATAATAATTCGATTACTTTTTGTTGATTAGATGTCATTTCATTTAATGCTAATACTTCTTCATTAATTTTAAATATTGCTTGTTCCATAGAGGGAAGAATTTGTAGTGTGTTTTCTATGTTCGTTACTCGTTGCTCAAGAGAATCTAAACGTTCTTCTACTGCGCCCATACGTTGTTCCATGGAATCCATACGTTGCTCCATCGAATTCATGCGTTGCTCCATCGAATCCATACGTTGATTCATTGCATTCATTTTGTCATGAAGGCCAGAGATATCATCTCTCATGGCAATTACTTCACCACTAATAAACGTTACTTTCGTTAAAAGCTCTTTTAACATTTCTTCTCCCATCGTTTCTCCTCCTTTTCTATCTTTTAGTATACCACCTATGGATGAAAAAATGGACAAGCTTTCTGTCCAAACCTTTTATTAGAATGACTTCATACTGGTCTCTCTACAGGTTAATCATTTGATAAAGAGATCTTCCATCAATGATTGTTTTCAACGACTTCTTTTAAATCTAATCAATGGTAACAACCATTTTCCTAGAATACAAATAAAAAATTTTTTTCAATTCGCTTTCGGCATCTCCATATAGCTGTCTTTATATTTATAGGAAACCGTTCCATCCTCTTTTACTCTATCATCCATTCTTGCACTTTTTGAGACTCCCACGGCTAAAGCCACAAGCCCTGACATATGGGATTCTTGAATGGCTTTTCGTTAGCAGTCCATTTCTGTTTTGAACAGAGGGTGTCTCATCACCCCTCCATATCCAGTGCATATAGCAGATATGGCTACGCTACTATTACCATAGCGTACAGTTTTTTTCGTTCGTGGTGTTTTAGCGTCTTGTTCTTGACGACACATATTGTTTTACCAATCGCATGTATTAGGCGATCGAACCTTATACGATATCCAATTTTCAAAGAACGAGATTGTTTTAGAGACTTTTACTTGTTTATAGGAATAGGGTACCATTTCAGATGCTTTTTTATGGAACACACTTTCGGTATTTTAAATGTACATCGCATTTGTCCTCTCTATCATCCCTTGTCTAAAGACGGGCTAACGCCCTGTATGGACTTTCTCGTTCGGAAATTCTGTAAAATAGAAACAACGACTGTTTCCGTTTGAGCCACATTTTCGTTCAATTGGTTTGTTAATGTCATGACATTATAATTAGTTAATACCATTGGATTTTTTTTATGTATTTTTATTTCTTCTACCATTCTATTTGCTATATCTATTTGTTCTTCATGATGTTCTTTTAGCGAACGTACTCGTCTATCATCTGTCTCTAATTGTGTTTTTAAAGCAACAATCTCTGCTTGAATCATTTCTAGTTTCTCGGGTAAATGGTTCGTTCCGACGACAATTTTTGTTTCATTTAAATGATTCACTAACTCTTGATTAATATTTTTTTTTTCTAAATAAAAATGAATCGTTTCTTCTGATGTATCGAAAGAAGGAGAAAAAATAGCAAATGGAAGGGTTGGCAGTTGTCTAGGAAAAATCCAGGTTAAGAGAGCGTAAAAGTTCCAAGGGCACTACCAGCTACGAATAATGGTCTGCGATTTTGATAAGATGGACGTTTTTGTTCAAATTGATATGGTTCTTTATATCCTTGTACACGCCTTTCTCTATTTATCTGATTCATCTTTTTTCTAAAGTGACGCTTCCTTTTTTTAAATATTTTCCATTCCCCATACCGTATATAATAGGTTTTTTTGGAAAATAATCAATAAAAAAAGCTGTCTCCTATTTTGAAAAAGGAGAGCAGCTTTATCCACATATTTCGATTAATCTAGGTCATTCTCTTCTTCTACTTTTAGTATTTGCCCATTTTTTGCGAGAATCTCTATTTCATATACCCTATTTTGCGCGGTTAACACAAATACTTCATATACTAACACACCGTGCTCTAGATCCACATCTACGTGAATGACCTTTCCTGGGATATGTCGTAGCGCAATATTTTTTGCTTGCTGGAGTGAAATTTTTTGCCGTCCTATGGATGGTGGAACATCGTAATAAAACATCATTCTTCCCTCCTCAATCGTACCTACAATCTTTTTTTCATTAAATAATACAGAAACCAAACAGCATGATTTTGTTCGTCTACTGCTGCTCTTTTGAACGCTTCTTTTACGTATAGATTCGTCGCTTCATCTGCTATTTTCATATAAAAATCTACTGTGACTTGTTCATCATGGAATGCTTCTTCTAATCCTTTCACATACGTTTCTGGACATGCTTCTATCATTTTCGGTTGTGGTTGTTTTCCTGTTACATTTACGTAAAGTTGAGCAAATTGTTGAAAGTGAATCATCTCATCTTTTCTTATTTCTAATATTCGTTTACGCTCTTCTTCATTAGGTGCTAAATTGGCTAATTTGGTGTAACAAATAATGGCGCCATATTCACCATTAATCGCTTTTTCCATTTCTTTTATGAACGTTTCGTTTTGTCTGTTTAACCAATGATATACATACATTTATCATCACCCCCTATATCTTATGGGCGATTGGTCTATAACGTGCATCGCTTTTTATGTTTGTTGTTTCACTAAAAGAGGAAGGAATACACTGTGTCTAAAAAATCTTCCATCAACAAGGAATTCTGCTCGTTTATAAGGGATAAAGCTACAAGGAATGAAAAAAGTATTCATAGAATAGATACTTCATTAGTTAACTACTTTAGAAAGGAATTTGATACTGTTGCCTCTTACGTTGACTTTTATCATTATTGGAATCACCATTTTATTATTTATGACAAACTGGCTTCGTTCGGATCTCGTTGCACTACTAGCGTTACTTGCGTTCATTTTAACTGGGATTTTAGAACCTGCAGAAGCGTTTGCTGGTTTTTCTAATTCGGTTGTGATGATGATTGGAGGTTTATTTATTGTCGGTGCCGGAATTTTTCGAACAGGACTTGCGCAAATGGCCGGGAATGTATTACTTCATTCATCAGGAGATAGCGAAAAAAAACTATTTATTTTACTTTTAATAATCGTTGCTTCTGTTGGTGCTTTTTTAAGTAATACTGGAACGGTCGCGTTAATGATGCCGATTGTGGTTAGTATTGCCATGGGCATCCAAAGCAGTCCGTCTAAATTTTTACTCCCACTTTCCTTTATGGCGAGTTTTTCTGGTCTGCTCACCTTAATTGCGTCCCCACCTAATTTAATTATTAGCCAAAACTTAGTAGATAACGGGTATGAAAAACTCGGCTTTTTTGAGCTGACACCAATTGGGATTATTGGGGTTATCATTGGGATTGTTTATTTATTTTTGGTGCGAAATTGGTTGCTTCCAAAAGAAGAAAAAAACAATCGTGCCAAAGCAGAACACCAACTATCACCAAAACAACTAGCTAAAGACTATCAACTTAGCGAAGAATTATATCAAGTACAAGTACCGGAAGATTCGTCGTTAGTTGGAAAAAGATTAGCCCAATTAAAGATACCAGCAACGTATCACATGTGCATATTAAAAATTAACCGAAAATCAGGAGAAGGTATGAACCCACTTCCGATTACATACCAAGAGATGGCGGGACCAGGAAGCATCCTTCAACCAAAAGATATTTTACATGTTCAAGGAGCCCCTGCTAATGTCAAAAGGTTTGTGATGGATTTTTCGTTACAAATAGTAAAAGAACATGCAGAAGCAAATGAACTCGTATCAAAGGAATTGGGGATTGCCGAAGTACTCTTAACTCCTCATTCTAGTTTTATTAATAAAACAATTACAGCGATTGATTTCCGCGAAAAATATAATTTAAATATTATCGGTATTAATAGACAAGGAAAATATGTGTTAAAAGATATGTCAAAACATCGTCTTCGATTTGGTGACGCCCTGTTAGTACAAGGAACGTGGAACGCGATTGAATTACTTGCAAAAGAAACGAAAGACGTCGTCGTCATTGGGCAGCCGAAAGAACATGCTAGTATGGCGGCAGCAAGTGGAAAAGCACCGATTGCTGGCTGCATTATGTTGCTGATGATTTTACTAATGGTGTTTGATGTTTTTCCTGCTGTGCTGTCTGTTTTAATCGCAGCCGTATTCATGATTCTTACTGGATGCGTGCGCAATATGGATGATGCATACAGCCAAATGAACTGGGAAAGCATCGTGTTAATTGCAGCCATGTTGCCGATGGCTACTGCGTTAGAAAAAACGGGTGGTATGACGATACTATCAGAAACGATTATTGAATCGCTGGGCGGATTAGGTCCAATGGGGGTTCTTGCAGGAATTTTTGTCGTTGCGATGATTTTCAGCCAATTTATTAGTAATACGGCAGCCGCTGTGTTATTTGCGCCGATTGCGATGAATGCGGCTATTAGTTTAGGCGTACACCCTACTCCATTCTTAATCGCCGTCACCGTTGCTGTGAATATGGCATTTGCGACACCCGTCGCTTCTCCGACAAACGCACTCGTTATGACTGCAGGTGGGTATACGTTTTCCGACTTTGTTAAAATTGGTGTACCATTACAAATTATCATGACCATGATCATGATGATTATGATTCCATTACTTTTTCCTTTATCGTAAAGTAGCTAGTCGTCACGTTCAAGACGACTAGCATTTTTTCTCCCTAGCTCCTCGCTTCATTAAATAAATCAAAAGATAACTGTTCGGAAGTCGGTTCCATATTGTACATCCTGTCCAAGCGATAACATTTATCGGTTGCCCAGAACGGGAAGGCGATGGTTTATTTAACTTTGTTTTTGTCATTCATTCTAATGGTCAAATTATTGGAAAACAACAAAAAATAAATGTCCATTCCGACATATGGGCAACGTCTGGAAAATAATTAGCATCAATAAAGATTGACGGTGTCCAAATGGGTGTGATGATTTGTGCGGATGCTTACACAGAAAATGTCACAGCATCTCTTGCAACACAAGGTGCCGAAATTTTAATCGTCTCTTCGTTTTGGGGACCGGGATTATACGGACCGAACGGCGAATGGGAACAACGCTCACTCGATACTGGATTACCCATTTTTGTTTGTAACCGAACCGGTGAAGATGCAACCGTTTCTTTTTGGAAAGCAGAAAGCAGCGTTATTCAAAACGGAAAAAAACTTCTTTCCTATTCTTCTAGGCAATCTTCTATTCTTGTATTTGAATGGGATGTAGAAAACATGGAGTTACTTTCTACAACCTTTCAGGTCGAAATCATTCGTTGAAATCTTATCCCACTTAAAAGATTATCTTTATAAGCTGGACGCTTCCTTCTACAACTGCTACTTCCACATAAAAAAACCCTTTTTCTACCTAAGGGAAAAAGGGTTTTTTAGTTAAAACCAATATCGATTCATTTTTTCCAAAAAAGATGAGGTAATTGGAGATCCTGAACTTTTACTAATTACTGCGTCTATTCCACAATACGGACAAAGTGCTGTATCATTTTGGTCCACCCACTTTTTAATCTCACTAACATGGAAAATATTCAAACAGTAAAAACACCCACACGTTGAATCTCTTTCTAACAGCAGGCGATGATGATTACTATGGCGATGAGCTTTTTCTAATGCATCCATACTTATATTTTCTTCACAAATTCGGATTTTAGTTTCATCGCACCAAACCCATCAATTTTACAGTCAATATTATGGTCACCGTCTACTAGACGAATATTTTTCACTTTCGTTCCCATTTTTAATGTAGAAGAACTTCCTTTTACTTTAAGATCTTTCATAATCGTTACCGTGTCACCGTCCGTTAAAGTATTCCCGTTCGCGTCTTTAATAACATTCTCTTCTTCATTATTCTCAACTTCTGATTCTACCGTCCATTCATGTGCGCATTCTGGACAAATCAAAAGATTCCCATCTTCGTATGTATATTCTGAATTACACTTTGGACAATTCGGTAAATTAGACATGGCTTCATCCCTTTCATATTTTTCCAATATATTTAAAAATTCCTTGCATGCTTATATACTGTCATATTCTTTTATCATTAGCAACCAGTCTTTAAGTCCCTATTTTCACATAAAAGAATCTTTTATCATCGTGCGTCTTACTGCCCAGTAACGAGGGATATATAGGGTCTCCTATACATAAAAGATTTAGGAAAATAAAAATCAAAAAGGCTTTCTATCTATTTTACGGTAATAATTTAATACATCTAATGTTTTGGTTCAACTAATCAATCTGCTGTCGAGATTAGATTGCAACTACAGTTTAAATACATCTAATGTTTTGGTTCAACAAATCACCCCCACGATTTTTCTCCACGACCAGTTGAGTTTAAATACATCTAATGTTTTGGTTCAACTGATTCACGGGAAACGGCAGGTACTTACTTTACGAAGTTTAAATACATCTAATGTTTTGGTTCAACTCTTGAAGCCCAGTATTTTTTTTTGCCTTTACCCAGTTTAAATACATCTAATGTTTTGGTTCAACCTGTTAAAACTGCTTTAAAATATCCAAATAATCTTGTCGAGTTTAAATACATCTAATGTTTTGGTTCAACAAATATTATTAAAGAACGTAAATACGGCCAATCCATGTTTAAATACATCTAATGTTTTGGTTCAACTAAAATCAATAATTACAATGATGATACATTAATGTTTAAATACATCTAATGTTTTGGTTCAACTGTGTCGCGATACGATTTTCCTTTATAAGTTGAATCTGTTTAAATACATCTAATGTTTTGGTTCAACTAATAAGCTAGCAGTTTTTCAAAAAGAATTATCTTGTTTAAATACATCTAATGTTTTGGTTCAACAATTCCGCAGCTATAAGTTCCACGTCAGCATTGTGTTTAAATACATCTAATGTTTTGGTTCAACAAAAACAGAGATTGTTCATGGTTTGCCGAAAATTAGTTTAAATACATCTAATGTTTTGGTTCAACATTCACACTTAAAGCCACCAGTAACACCATGGAAAGTTTAAATACATCTAATGTTTTGGTTCAACTACAATAGAACATATGAACAAAAGTTTTAATAGGAGTTTAAATACATCTAATGTTTTGGTTCAACTAGGAATAAAAATAAGAAAACATGGTATTACATGGAGTTTAAATACATCTAATGTTTTGGTTCAACTTGGCGGTATGCGTGCGTATTCGTTATAAGAGAATTGTTTAAATACATCTAATGTTTTGGTTCAACTTTCATCTTCTTCTAAATAAGCGGACAATGAGTCAGTTTAAATACATCTAATGTTTTGGTTCAACTCGAAGAGTTAAACGAATTGTATGATTGCTATTTGTTTAAATACATCTAATGTTTTGGTTCAACACAGCAGAAGGGTTCGAAGAGAGAGTTGTTCTATAGTTTAAATACATCTAATGTTTTGGTTCAACTATTTTAAATAAAGAGAAACTAGTTGTAATGGCAAAGTTTAAATACATCTAATGTTTTGGTTCAACATAATAAAAAGGTTGTTGAAAAACAAAAACAGAAGGGTTTAAATACATCTAATGTTTTGGTTCAACTCATCAAGTGTACGTGCTGCCATTTAACGAATTTTAGTTTAAATACATCTAATGTTTTGGTTCAACACTTGTAATACAAAGTTAAACAAGGAGGAAAAATAAGTTTAAATACATCTAATGTTTTGGTTCAACACCGATCAAACAAAGGTTTCCTATATCAATAATATAACAAAAATGGCTTTATATCAATGCTTTGGACGTTTTTTCTCCAACCTCTTTTAAATAAACAGAGTTTTTGTATTTTCTCTTTAAAAATGTTGATTTAACAATGTTTTTAAATACTTTTAAACCATGAACGGTTGGAGAAAATTTATCCCCTATTAACGAGCAGTAAAATCCCCACTTCAAAATGTTAAGGTGGCAGTTAAGTTAGAGGGTGCAAAAACCCCCCCACTGATGAAAGACTTCTTTATAAAAATAGGGACTCTCCTTCTTCTTTTAAAGAAGTGCCTAACGTTATTTCCTCAAATGAAAATTCGTTCATCATTGTGATGATTGATACAAAATCATATTCATCATCAATAATTTTTTCGATTTCCTTACGCATTTTTAAAATATTAGATGGCGTAATATTTCCTCTAAAAACAGAGTTTTGATAATGGACTAAATATTTCTTACACACTTTAAATACCTTATTTACTCGTTTTTCGTGAACATCGTAAAATACAAAAGCGTAATTTGCATTCATTTTCTTTTTTGATGTCATTATCGTTTCTCCTTATCATCGAAAGGTTCAAACGTTTCTCCTTCAACAATACATTTAATTAATTTATAAGCATCTAGTTTAATAGCAGTATGATATGAAACTTTCCTTTTAAGTTTGGAATGAACAAATACTTTATTTAAACGTTCTTCAAATGATTGAATAAAAATCTTTTTCCCTGAATCGTTCAACAAACAATAATTTAGTTTTTTATCAAAATGTTTGCCTACTTGTAGCTTACGATTGTTCACATTTTCGAAAATTGTTCGAAATACAATAATTGGCTTGAACACCTCACATAAATCTAAGCTTAAAGAAAATCTTCCTTCTGATGGCTCGTGTAAAAAACTAATGGATTGATCTAAATGCGTTCGATAAATTTGAGAAATTGTTTTTGCATAAAGTAATGAATTCCCAAAAGAAATAAGCGCATTCATCGGATTATCAGGCGGACGTCTAACTCTTTTATTAAATAAAAAGTCTTCCGGTAAAAAATATTGAAAGGAATCATAAAACCTTTTCCAAATAGAACCTTCAATAAATAATAGTTGTTGAATAGAAATCTCTTTATCTAGCAATTCCGGCACTTCTTTTCTTAACCAGTCAAGGAACGGCTTTAATTCCTTTGAACCGTGTGTGTAATAATGATAAAGAACATAATACATATTATTTGCAATTCCTTTTACAATTGCTTTGGCGATGGGTAAACGAATGGATTGAAATGCATCTGCTTGCTTAATTGTTAATCGGCCGCTAACAAGCCCTTCCTTAGGATAAAAAGTTCCCGAATATTGCTGATAATAATTAAAAAAGTGAACGGTAATACCCGCTTTCGATAGTAAATCGAATAATTTGCTATTTAAACTTACTTCGTTTAAACAATATATTTCTTTCACACCTTCAATAGGAATGTAAACATGACCGCGCTCATTTCGAAAAATAAGCGAATGATCTTTACGTTTTAACTCCCCTTGTGAAGTTAAATATTTAACAGACTTCACTTTCTCAACTCCTTAAATATAACAATAATCGTAATAAGCACATTTGCGACATTTCTTTTCATTTAGCACACTGGCAATTTTATCTGCTGCTATATAATCACTAATCTTCACTAAAAGTTGTTCTAATTCCCGCTCTTTTTCCTCTGTTAATTCCACATAAATGATTTTTCTTTCTTGTTTTTTCTTTTCGATAAATTCAATCTTTCCCATCCGTTCAATGCCTTTTTCTTTTAGCACTTTCAAATAATATAAAGTTTGCCACTTTACTGCTTCAACATCGGCATCTGATTTTTTTACTTCTACTAAATAATCATCTGTAAGTTTATCAATACGGATATTTTCAATAGCAACTTCACTCTTTTTCGCTTTTTCAGCCTTTAACTCATGCAATATCTTCCCAATCCGTACATCTTCACTGTTATCTTCTAGATTTACTTTATTTGCAAACAACCAACATTGTCTTTTACAATGAATATAATAGTTGACCATTGTACCAGTAATTTTCATAACAACAATTCATCCCCTACAGCGTTTAACTTTTTTTCATTAAACACAAGCATATCCATAAATGGATCTCTCTCAAGGAAATGATCACCATTTTCTATATAATAAATTTCCCCAATAATCTTCTCATCACATTGATCTTGTATTGCAGGTTTTATATAAGTTGAAAAAAGAAAATAATCCATCTTTTCAGAAAGCAAGGATAGCTTCACTTTCCGTTCTGAAAAATCCATTTGTCTATCTAATGTTAAATCAACAAACTGTTGCCAAACATTTGTCCCACTTATAACACATCCATCATCCAAAACCATGTCATAAGCTAAAAATACTTGATACTTTTCTTGTTCAATTAGCTTCATATGTTGAGCAACTTCTTCATATTGCAACTGATGTACTTGTTTATAAAAACTTTCAATATGATTTTCATTTAGTTGGCCTTTAAAATCTTTTATACTATCAAAGACATGCTGATAATATGCATCGAATTGTTTATTTTCAAAATAATGTCGATATTGTTTATCTAAAATCGAAAAAGGTAATCGAAAATCTCCTCTATAAATATTCTTCGCTTCCGCCATATTAAAAAAGAAAACATCTCCTTTGCGCAAACAAGAACGATTAATTCTTCCAGCAAACTGTTCTTCACTATCAAGCACGGAAATATCTTTAAATCCAACATCCATATCAATATCTACACCTGCTTCAATCACTTGTGTCGCAACAACGATACAATCTTCTAATTTAAACGACCCATCGTTATTTTTTCCTAGTTGATTGATTACCTTTTTACGATAATAAGCGTGGTGACTTCCATTTAAACGAATCAAAGGAATCGATTGATCTATTAATTCCTCTAATCTTCCAAATAGTTCTTCTGAATCTTTTACACTAATACATTCAATTAAAATCCGTTTTGGACCATTTTGTTCACGGTAACTTACAATTTCTTCTGCTAATTGCTCTAACGTGATGTTCTCCTTATCTAGCAATTCATAATGGAACGAAACTCGATTTTTAAATAAAGGATTGTGAAAATATTTTTGCGCATTTGGTAATAATTCCACTACGCGTTGTTTTTCATGTAATAAACGGTCTAATTTTGGCAAAGTAGCAGACATAATAATAATTTTCAAATTCATTAATTTCGCAAACTGTGTAAAAAACTCAATAATCTCCATCCAACGCGCATTTTTATAACTCTGAATTTCATCAATAATAATCACGCTGTTGCACAAGTGAGTAAAAGCTAGATTCGACTCTCTTCCTACGCCAAATAAATAATTAAAAAAATTAACGTGTGATGTTACCGTAACCGGATATTGAATCATTTGTCGATACAACACTTCTTCTTTGTAGTCATAAAATGTACTTCCTGTTTTTTCAGATACATCGACATATTCTTCCGTATCCTTTTTTTCTTTTTTTTGGACAATTGGTGTTACAGAATTCACCACTTTAATAGGGTATTTGTTTTGCAATTGTTCAGGAAAAATGTTATCTAAATCCTTTTTCGTTTGCTCTACTAATGTGTTAAAAGGAAAAATGTACAGTATTTTATTTAAACCTTTTTGCTTCTCTAATAAGGTGAGGGCTAAATTAATCGACATATTCGTTTTTCCGCCACCAGTAGGAGCTTCTAGATAAAAAATAGATTCATCTTGATGACGGATGATTTCTTTTTCTGCTTCTATATACATGTCTGAACGGAGTTTATTAATCGGTGTTTTCTCAAAAAAATTAGGGTTTACTTTATACGCTTCAATTCCTTTGATCACTTTTGTTTCGTTATACGTTTTTCTTAAAATCGCAACATCTTCTTTACTAAGATAACGAAAATTCGGTTTCTTTCCTTTTTTATCATACGTATAAGTAGCATAAAAATCTGATGCTACGAGAGTTGAGTATAATAAACGATTTAAAATATAAAATGGATAATGTTTGTGACCTTCTTGTTCTAGAAAACTTTCACTCGTCCATTCTTCTAATGTAAATTCGTGATAATATTCAGAATTATTAGCGTAAAATTGAAGGAATAATGGCTTATTCGAAAATTTAGTATTTAAAATTTGTAATTCTACTTTATAATCGTCTAAAGAAAAATTTTTCAAATACGTATGATGACGCGAAATAAGATACGAAAACACGAGCAAAACATACGTTAAAAAGCCACACTTCTCCGCATCATCTTCAAACGCTTGTAAATCATCTTGGTGAACATGTAAATATAATAAAGAAGAGAACAATGAATGTTTCGATGTCATATCTCCGTCAAGTTCCAAGTGCTCTTGTTTCATTTTTATTTTTTGAAACGCTGGATTTATCTTTCCAATATCATGTAAATAAATTGCATCATAAAACCATTTTTTTATAATCGTTTGTTCTTCTTCTGTTAAAAGTTCTTCATTGAAGGTAAGGGATTGAATCGTACGAGTAACCGCTTCATCTAATCCATTCTGTTCTTGGAGTTGTTGACAAAAGTGCATTACTAAATCACTATGTTGTTTTAATGTTTCAGGATTATCTCTTCCAATATGCGCATAAATAGGACACTCATCTTTCAATAATTTCTCAATATTTAACATTAAATCCCTCCTACTATAAAGAAAGGGCAAATCATGATTTGCCCTTTACACTACTACTTAGTAAAATACGATTGAATGATTTTCTGCCGAAAAGACATTTACTGTCTCTTCTAAGCCTTTTACTTGGCGATTCGTACATATCATTTCTTTAAACAGATATCCATTTAACTCTTTATCTAAGGCATATGGTAAACGTTCACGGTAATAATGCATCGCTTCTTCCCCACGAGCAAAACCACCTAATTGTACGTCTCCGCTTTGAAATAAAGAATCTATCTTTTTTACTTCTTCTATCGATTCCAATTCTACTACACGTGGATTTAAAATATTGGCTGGGTGATCATTTTTTCCTAAATATGGAAGGTAAACAGCCAAACTAGCAAGAATAAGTTCTTTTAATTGAAAAAAAGATTCTGTACCGTCATTTAAAATATAAACAGTCCAACTAGGATGATCTAACCATTGTTCTTTCACGATTAAGTTATTACCAGCTTCTTGACTTGCATAACCAACCGAGTTGTTGAATACTTGAATTTTTTTAGGAAAATAACTACGGTCTCCATGTGGTACAAGACCTATTTGTAAATGTCGTAGTTTTGTATAAAATTCTGGAAACATGTTGTCTTCCTGAGCCCCGTTCTTTTCTATATCCCGCTTTTGTTCATGATACCCACCATAGCCGCATATTGCACCTAACAAACCTAATAAAGTGACTTTAGGGATATGATTATACGTAAAATAAACATTCGCATTTACATCTGGACGTTTAAAAAATGCATTTTTACCTGATAACTCAAATGATAAAGCTTCTTTCATCTCCCTCACATCCTCATACTAACACTTCATTTGTATAAAGATGTCTTGCTTCGTAAAAATCATCCGCGTTTTCTATTTTTACTTTTAGAGGGTTATAAAAAACCTCTACTTTTTCAATTTGTTGTTGAACTGATTGTAATAACGTTGTTAATTCTTCGACATCATAAACAATTTGATTGTTATCATTTTTGTAAACAGAAACATATTGATCAAGCTGCGGCAAATAAAGATTAGAAGATTCTTTACACGTTACAAATAACGTAAACTCATTTTCACTGCCAGATTTACTATTTGTATTAAGCGCAGTTGCACCTTTTATTAAACCATTCCGTAACTTTTCATACGCCTCTACTGTATAACCTTCAAACCCATCAATCATCCCTATATACGAATCATAATGATTCGGGTTCACACTAAAAGGATATATATAATGTGCTTCATCACTCACTATTTTCTTTCCTAATGATGATGCATCAGCCTCTTTCTTTTCTGAGTTACGGAATGGCGATAAAATATCTTGCACTTGCACTTCAGTATCCTCATATTTATTCATTCCTTGACCTACTTGCACAACACCCGTTAAAGCAATATTTTGTTTTTTCATAGCAAATGTTGCTCCGAAATTCATTACATCAATAGCAGAAAAAAGATTTTGTAACACCTCTTTAGAAGGTTCTTTATCCGTGATTGCCTTTCCGAACATTTCTTCATAGCGTTCTGATAAATCTTTCGGTTGAATTTTTCCACCAGCTTTGTCTGGAATCGTAAAAGATTTAAAGTATAGCACCGGTTCTCCTTCTTGAACCCATAAATTTTTCACTGAGTATTTTAACGCTTTATCACTTCCAAAAATAGTTCCATCACCAATTGTTTTCGGTCTACCTGTAAAATCCGCATTCCAATTCGCCATATACGATCCAATACCTACTATGCCATACACACGGTTATTCATTTTTACCACTATTTCCTTCCTCCTTAATTATCCGATTTTTCCGACTTTTGATACAATAAATTATTTGCGCATAATCCCGCAATTAACATACTCCGATTACTTCCTACAATTTTCGCATTCGTTTCATACCCTTGTACCATTGCCATCGCATTATTAAATGCTACATATTTCGTTAAAATTGCATGTTTATACGTATCAAACAAATCATTTAATTTATTTTGTAATATTTGTACGTTACGTGCTTTTAAAATCGGCTCTGCTAAACCATAGTTTTTATTTTCTTTTTCTGCTGCTGATTGTGATAATAAATAATAGCCAAGTTGTCCTGCTAAGAAAAAGAATTCTGCATCATTTTCACAAAAAACCATTCCTTCTTTTTCTTGCAATTTATCTTTTAACGAATTGTACACTTGCTTTAAATTGTTTTCCATATTTATCCCCTCCTCATAATCAAAATCTTTTAAAAGCGCTAAATATAAATGGAACGCATCTGTCACTTTGTGAAAACGAAGTCCTTGTACCGTTTGAAGCATTTGATTTTCCATTAGCTGCATCGAATACTTTTTAATAAAAGGTTCAATCGTTCCTTTTGTATCTTTCACGATATAATCAAATAAAGCCTGTCTAGTCATCGTATAAATAGATACCATTTCGACTGTAAAAATATTTACTTTTGGCTTTGGTGCTTCTGGATCTAACAAGTTATTTGGCATGAAACCATTAAAAAATAGTTTATTCATAACAGCTCGCAAGGCGGATTTTTTATAAATTGGTTCATAGGCCTTCATTACTGTTACACCGTTCACTTTTTCTTTCCTTTCCAGTACATTATCCATTACCAAAGACCATGCTTCATCAGGTTCGAAAGGGACATTTTCAAAGTATTGAATACTTCCGTTTTTATCAAGACTCAAATAATAGGCGCCTTTTGCGACACTTTTTGCGGATACTTTTTTACCTGTCCCTGGACCAAATGGTTCGTGAAAAGGAAGGGTAATTTCTTTGAATTTTCCTCTTTGTTGTAACCATTGATAAAAATCTTTAATCCGCAACGCCTCTTCTAACGAGACACGAGTAGGTACTTCTGTTTTTCTCGTTTTCATTTCGAAAAAAGGCTTTTTTGCATTCATGCTTACATCATAAGCAGGCAATCCAACAATTTTATTATTTAATAGCTCATTAAATTCATTCACATTAAAAATACGAGGTAAAACGTAAATTTCGTATTCTTGGGCATATTCTTTTAAGTCTATATCAAAAAAAACTTTAATATAATTTGTAACTTTATGTTCCTTCACTAAGTTGCGAATCCATTCCATAACCTCATCAAAATATAGCTCCCAAAATTTCGCAATCTGTTCTCGCTTGTTCACTCGTTCCTCTGAAGATAAATACGTCATTAATGGTTCATAATGCGTATGAAAAAACGTTTCCCGCGCAGATTCCGCTGCTTCTTTTTCAGCTCTTTTTCTCGCTTTTATCGGATACAATTCGAATAAACGATCGTCCATTTTAGGAATACTTTTTTGATAAAAACTTAAAAAATGGTTCTTCGCTTCATCCGTTTCTGATTCCCCATCTTTTCCAAATACATAATCTTTTTTCCAAAAAAGAGTAAATGCATTCGTACTATGCACTTTTTTCCCTGGTAAATCGATACATTTATTCATATCGTCATTAAGCACACTACTTAACCGATCCGCTGTATGAAACCATTTGAATAAAGCATCATACACTTCATCGTGTTGTTTCTTAACGACCTTATATTCGGTTTTTTCTTTAGAAAAAGTTTTACTAAGAGGTAATTTTATATAAATACCTTCTTTTAATTCATAGTTATCTTCGACTATACGAGGGGATTCCGCTAAAACTTCTGAAAACTGTGGTACTAAATCTTTTAACATTCATTTGTACCCCCTTTTATATAAAATTACCAAAACAAAAACCTAGGCCTAATGCCGAATTTTTTTCACCAATTCCAGCTCCTAATACGACATGTGCTAATTTTTGAGAATCTTCATCTTTTTTTACTTCAATTTTCACTTTATGTCCTAGTAATTTAATTCCTTTATATGACGTTCCAATTGGTTTGTGATTCGAAAACTCAATACTTTCGATAAAATCATAATGACCTACTTCTTCACCAAGTAACGTTTTTAATTTCTTTTCTGCATTTTGTTCTAAACGTTGAATAAATAAGTCTACATCATCCGTTTGCAACCAAGGTTGATTGTCTACTGTTACAACAACTGGCGTAACCGAATAAAGACCTTGAATAACTTTATTCGCATATGTACGTTTTTCAATAGCAATAACCTCAAACGGACCCCTTTTTTGTTTTCTCATGCAGCGATTCATTTTCTCTAAAAATATTTTATTCAAACTACGCACACGAAAAACATACACCTGATTTGCCTTATACGTTTTCGTTTTAAACTCTAAAGGGTAGAAGCTATTGTAGACATAACCTTTGATATCACTTTCACCATGGAATTCTTTTAAATCTGCATCATGCAACATCGATGCATTTAAAAAGTTGCCGATTACCTCTTGTGAATGTTGAAATGGAATGTCTTCTTTTAACATTACAGTAACGATTAATTCAGAAAAATCCAATTTAAGTCCCACTTCCTTTTTTGATAAATAATTCCTATTAATAACTATACCCTATTTAAATAAAAAAACAACATTTTTTATTTTAAACCATTAACTTTGATATCAAAATGTTATGTAAAGAATTAAAATAACGAAAGAATATACAACAAAAAAATGCAGGAATGTTAATCAAACAATATTCCTGCA
The DNA here is from genome assembly GCF_001375675.1 of Massilibacterium senegalense. Lineage (NCBI taxonomy): Bacteria > Bacillati > Bacillota > Bacilli > Caryophanales > Bacillaceae > Massilibacterium > Massilibacterium senegalense. Next base: position 453,433 of record NZ_LN831785.1, read on the forward strand.
TTCTTGCCTTTAAAAATTTGTTTAATAGAATCTGTTTAGCAAATCCATGTACACAATGTGTTACGGTTTAAAATTAAGGAAGGTTTTATTTTAAAACCATGAACCTTTTTAAATACACTTTTTCAAATAGAATTTGAATGTAACATACTCCGTTACTTGTTAGGGTTTCATGGACATTATAGCATACTTTTATGAAACTAAATACATCCCATGTTACGGTTCAACAAAAGCGTAAACGCAAGGAAAAGAGCAAGTAAGTTTATTTAAATACATCTAATGTTACGGTTCAACGTTATATTCAAAGCAATACTTTATAAATAAACTGAAATTTAAATACATCTAATGTTACGGTTCAACCAATTTTCGATATTAAGCCACTAACAAGTGACATGAATTTAAATACATCTAATGTTACGGTTCAACTTCATTTCTTTTGATTGAAAAGGGGACTCTTCTTTATTTAAATACATCTAATGTTACGGTTCAACCTCTGTTAGAACAAAACCATCTTCCTTTTCTCCTTCATTTAAATACATCTAATGTTACGGTTCAACATCTTCATTAAGGAAGTAGTTACCGAAAAAGAAGGATTTAAATACATCTAATGTTACGGTTCAACCTGCCCAAGAGTTAGTTTATGGCCGAGCGTACCGAAATTTAAATACATCTAATGTTACGGTTCAACTTGTCAACTGTGAGTTTCAGTTAGCACATCTTTATACATTTAAATACATCTAATGTTACGGTTCAACCCTCCGTTTGATTTGTTACTCTTATTGTATATCAACATTTAAATACATCTAATGTTACGGTTCAACACGTGTACGTGGAAAAAACAAGGATGATAGTATAAGATTTAAATACATCTAATGTTACGGTTCAACTTGTTTAATAAAATTCCTGCATCATCATAATTCTTAATTTAAATACATCTAATGTTACGGTTCAACCAATTTTCGATATTAAGCCACTAACAAGTGACATGAATTTAAATACATCTAATGTTACGGTTCAACTAGATACTGTTCTGTTTGCAACTGGTGCAGAACTAATTTAAATACATCTAATGTTACGGTTCAACTCTTTAATCTGATTTCGGTATTCTGCTGTATTTTTCATTTAAATACATCTAATGTTACGGTTCAACAATGGGTGCCAATGGATTTGACGCAGCACAGGCATCATTTAAATACATCTAATGTTACGGTTCAACTGGTGTCATATATTTATTAGGCCTTTTTTCTAACAAAATTTAAATACATCTAATGTTACGGTTCAACGTAGCTTTATACGTGGAACTTAGCGAAATGGCGAAATTTAAATACATCTAATGTTACGGTTCAACTTGTAAAGTGATGGACTGGAACGAGCCGATACTTTTATTTAAATACATCTAATGTTACGGTTCAACACACGATTGAGGTGATAAAAAATGTTAGTCGCATTATTTAAATACATCTAATGTTACGGTTCAACTTTGTATTGATCTGTGTACGAAATGATGTATTCGCATTTAAATACATCTAATGTTACGGTTCAACAGCGTCTCATACGCCTCTTTCTCAATCCTTCGCAAATTTAAATACATCTAATGTTACGGTTCAACTAGATAAACACGTTGCTAAGACAATTGAATCAATTGTATTTAAATACATCTAATGTTACGGTTCAACGGGCGGTAGAAAGTCAATCCCGCACGATTGGTTTGTATTTAAATACATCTAATGTTACGGTTCAACGGTAGTTTTGGGAAAGAAGGACGTGCTTTGGTAATTGTATTTAAATACATCTAATGTTACGGTTCAACAACAAAAAACAAATGAAGCAAAGAATGCTGAAGCACATTTAAATACATCTAATGTTACGGTTCAACACATTGGGGCTTATTTAACTGCATATCTCGCGGATATATTTAAATACATCTAATGTTACGGTTCAACGCCGATAAATAAAGACTTTTATAATTTGATAATACCTCAAAAACGGCTTAAATTCAACATTTCGTCTAAAATTCTCCAACCTCGCGACTAATTTTCATTTTTTTTATTTTTCCGCTCATTTTCATTGATTTAACAACGTTTATAACTATTTTTAACATATATCCACTTGGAGAAAAAATAAAATATTATGATTTTTATCTACAATAAAACACATATTTTCCAAAGCCTATGAAACACTTTTCACATTCACTTGTTTATAAACCATCCAACTAAAAAAGAGAACGACTGTCGTAATAATTAATCCAATCGACAGCACCGCCAAGTGAATTAATTTTAGAAATACACTTGTAGCAATCACAATATAAAAATAAGCAAGTACTTGTTTGACTTCATGGTTTTTAAATCGTTTTAATTGCTTTGACCCAATCGGTGAACCAATAAGCGCTCCAGCAATTAATAATAAGCCATGTTTCCAGTCAATTGTTGTTCCTGATCCAAAGTAAGATAAAATACCAGATAACACAATGACTGACGCTGCTGTAATACTTGTTCCAATCGCTTTATACAAATCCATTTTTAACCACTTACTTAACAGTGGCGTCATGACAAATCCACCACTTACACCCATTAAAGAAGAGATCCATCCTGTTAATAAACCAATAAAGGCAGTATACGCTTTCCCTTTTTTCGGACTTTCTTTCGTTTCTTTATGCAAAAATTGATAAGCAAATCGAGACAATACTCCAATGTAAAGTATCGAGATAACGATAGCTGCTCCGTTTAATTGGTCTAACCATTTCACAATCGGTACCATCGAAACCGAACCGAGTACACCAAAGAAACCGAGAACAATCGCCAGTCGTCCTTCGACATTTTTCAAGCGAATATGAGCAAGGGCGCCCGACAAAGTAGAGCCTAGCGTAAGCATGAGTGATAACATAATCGCATGACTAGGCGCATACCCACTAATTAATAAAATAGGGGTTAAAACGATTCCACCACCTATACCGAAAAAACCTGACATGATTCCAATCAAAAGACCACCGATTAAAAACATCATCCATTCCATCCGTTCCACTCCTCTCACTTATATTGTAAGAGCAAATAGCTTATAATGAAAATGAATCATCGTAATGACTTTCATTAATAAACATAATGAGGTGGAATAATGCAACTGGATTGGCTCCGCACTTTTGTTACACTTGTAGACCTTAAACATTTTACAAAAACGAGCGAACATCTTCATTTATCACAACCGACCGTTAGTGTACATATTAAAAAATTAGAAGAAACATTAGGCGTCCCGCTCATCATTCGTTCTAAACAAAAAACGTTCGAAATAACCGAACAAGGAAAAATTGTGTATGAACATGGCATCACCATCTTAGAAAATTGGCTAAAGCTACAAAGTGCTGTCACCATGACAGAAATGACGAAACTTCGCATCGGAGCTACTCATACAGTCAGTGACGTCCTTTTACCTGAATTTATTACTCAGTTTCGTACATTATTTCCAAAAGCAAAACTACAATTAATGATTCAAAATCACGATACTATCATCAAAGCTTTAACCGATCATTCTATTGATATTGGCTTTGTAGAAGGAACGAAAGGTATTGAACCTTTTCATACACAAGTGATTAGTCAAGATGAATTAAAATTTTACGCAAATCGTGCCGTCTCTTTAGAACAAACACCACTTATCCTAAGAGAACGTGGTTCTGGCACACGTGCATATGCTGATCGCTTTTTACAAACACAACGCATTACACCTGTAGAAGTAATAGAAGTGAGTAGCCACTTTCTTATTAAACAACTTGCTGTTCGTGGGCTCGGCGTTGCTTTACTATCTAGTGCAATGGTAAAAGAAGAAGTTGCACGCGGGGAATTAATAGCTATAGAACCATACACCATTCATCGACCATTTTATGCGGTGTACGGTGAACACATTTTATCTGAACCTTTATTTCAAAAAATCATTTCAACTCTTCCACTTATTTAAAAACTTTAAATCGCAGTCTTCTGTTATTTCAAGCAATATATCTATCGTTGGCTTTGCTAATAAACCATTTACAAAAGTACTTCCTATATGATTTATTCGTTCAATATATTGATTACCGATTATGTTATTTAGAAGTTTTTCTTCTTGTAAATACCAATCTCTCCACAATGGATTATGTTCTTTCAATATAACTGGAAACAGTACCCACAATTCTTCAAGTGACATTTCTGATAATCTCTTCCCCACAATACAAGCCTCCTTTTTACTTAGTAAACTTTTTCACACATTATCGGACTTTATTTTAAACCAACAATTTGTCCTATTTTATTATTTTCAGATATGTATATTGCTACTAATATTAAAACAGCACCGATTATTTCTATGCCTTTAATATATTCTTGTAAAAAGAGAAAGGCAAAAATAGTAGCAAATACAGGTTCCGTCAACTCTAAAAATTGTACTTTATGCGCATCCAAATAATTGAGTGCTTTTGTCGTACAATAAAATCCGCCCAATGTCGGGAAAATTGCTAAACTAATTAGAAGCGGCATAGATGGTAAATTAGGTACCGCCAGTCCTTCAACATAAAATGGAACAAATAAATAAAGGACACCAAACAACATTAAATACCAAATTAGTGCTAAGCCACCTGCTAACGTAAATTTTTTAGTAAAAACTAAAAACAAGCCATAGCCTACACCTGCCACAGCAGCTAGCACAATTCCTAACGATTGCCCCTTAACTTCTCCTTCAGCAAAGTTCATCGTCAACAAACCGATTATTAATAAAATCAAACCCACATATTGGTGTTTACGTTTCGTTTCTTTTAATAAAATAGAACTAAAAATAAACGTCGTAAGTACAGATGTACCTAATAAGATAAAGACGACTAAAGGAACAGATTCATATTTATATGCAGCCGTTTCAAAAAAATATAGGACAAATACACCTAAAAAGGACGAAATCATCATATACTTCATCTTCATCTTCAATTGAACGATATTCATACGGATATTTTTATTCATCAGCGCTACAATTGATACCACCAAAAAAGCAACTAAACATTTATAAAAGGATATGCCTGTAGCTGTAAGATTACTTTGAAATAACCACTTACTAAAAACACCAACTGTACCGTTTAAGATTGCAGCACCTAAAGCTAAAGTCACTCCTAAAATATATGTTTTTTTCATGTAATCTCCTTCACCTCTTTCACTAATCTATCTTTTTATTTCAGCATTCGGATATCTATTAGAAAGTTCTTTCATTAACCGATCTCTGTTCATTGGAGAAATGAGAACAAAATCGTATTGACCATAAGTAATCTCCATTCTTTTTAACGATAACGCAGGACTTGATAATGGATTTTATTGATTGTAATGAAATTTTCTGTTTAAAAGGACCGTAACGAATGATTAAATACTCTTCATCTATCACATAAAATGCAGTGAACCACATCCATAATATACCTAATGGAAACAAAATAGTTAACAGAATTAAAATAAACAACTCTACTAAACTCAGAACTTCTGTTGCAAGTGCATAAACACCTATTCCAATTGTCATTAACATCGAACCAAAAATAATAACGGCCAACCACCAGTCTGTCTTCGATTTATACTTCAACCTATTCACCTACCTCAAAAAATTCATGACTTAATATATTCTACCAAAGTAATGGGAAACCTTTTTTATCGAAAAGTCCTCTTAATCTAGGTACCCTTCTTTTCGAACCCGAATATGGATCTTAGGCGCACCGTAGCGACCTTTACTTTCTTTATGAATAGCCGTGGTTCTTTCGCACAACTATTCATTGGCAACGTAATAGAAAAGGGTGTGCCATAGTAGCACCATAGCTCTTTCAAAGTGCATTTCAATCAGCCGCTACTAAATGCACTTATCATACATCCGGTTGAAGATAATGGATTATACGGGTTGCACTATCTGCTAACTTTTCAAACATCTCGTTAAGTTGGGCTCTAACTTTGGCAAATCCACAGTGGTACCGCATTGAAAATTTTTGATTATACTCTAAAAAACACGTAACAAGAAAGCGTCCCAGTGAATCTTCATTTAAAAACTGCCCTTTTCGTTTGATAGGACGCTTTAAATCTTTATTGAACCTATCGATTACACTTATTAAATAGGTACTTCGACAAATAGATGTTGAAAAATCATAAAAGACAAGTAATTGTTTATTATTCATCCTATTTTCGATGACCCTTGGATACGTTTTCTCGCAAGGTTACCAAGGCTTCGCCGGCAAGATCATGGTTATCAGATTGATAAATGGCTTTCGAATCATGAAGGATCTCTTTGCAATCTTTGACACGTACTTTGAGGAAATTTATCTTAAAACATGAACCAGAAAAACTTGTTGTTTAGCTTTAGGATGCACACGATGAAGGGCATCCGTCCTACCGGTTAAACCATCACAAATAAAGACTAGTATGTGTTCGACATCACGATGTTTAAGACTAGAAACAAACTCTTTCCAAACATAGGAAGAGCCTGTTGGTGCGATAGGAAAGTCAAAGACTTCTTTTTCCGTCGTTTGACGGCGAATCAGAATATACGTGGGATTTAAATAGATGCATACATCGGGGTGGTAATTTGGATATTTTTTATATAAAATGAAAAATAATATAGGAGGTGAACTATCTTGCAATCAAATCGTTATTTACATCCAAACGAAGGAAAAAACAGTGTTTTTCGATTATTACTAGTTTTCATTATTGCAGAAGTGAGTTATGTTGTGTTACCCATCATAACCATTATGCTATATCTTCTTTTTACACATGGTCCGCAACAAACAAGGATATTTTTTGAAAGTGATGATGAAAACCTAGCAATGCTTACCCCTTTTACAGGACATGTGCTACTTCATGTATCACTCATTATTTCTTTTTTGATTATTTGGCTATCTGTTAAATTGATTTTAAAAAGAAGTTTAACAAGTGTTTTTACACCAAACGTACGAATGAACTGGAAACTTATTTTTCGATCTTTTTTTGTTTTCTGTGGCTTAGGGCTTCTATCTATTTTGATAGATGTTCTTTTTTTACATGATACATATCAATTTAAATCATTTAATGCTCCATTATTTTTTAGCTTTATGGTTATTTCAGTGCTACTAGTCCCAATACAAACAACAATCGAAGAGTTTTCATTTCGAGGAATTTTGGTTCAATTGTTATCAAAAAAACTTAAAAGTGCCATTTTAATTTCTATTATGATTGGTTTTCTTTTTGGTGTTCTTCATTTTATTTCGATAGAATTTTCACTTGTTTTCTTCATTCATTTGCTAGATATCGTCTTTGTCGGATTTATGTTGACATACTTATCCGTGAAATTAGGAACTAGCGAATTTGCATTAGCTGCACATGCGGCCAATAATATGATGCTTACCTTATTTATTGATACTGGAGAAGGTTTACCAAGCCTTGTTCAAAGTGTTGCTTCTGACAAACCATTATTAGAATCTATTGTGTCTTTAAGTTGTTCTATTTTAATGTTTGGTCTTTATTATGCCTGGGCTTCTAAACAAAACATTCAATTGCGTGACTAATGATTGCTCTTATCATTGTCCTAACTTCCCAAAAAGGAATAAGTATACTATAAAGCTTCTATCAATGGGGTTTCGCTCTTCCCTCTCACTTATCTGTCTTTCGGTATTCCCTTCACACTTTGAAGTAGGGTCTTACTGCCCATTAATAGGATATACATGATTCTAAAAATAACATTAACTTCATCACCCACCATCATTCAAAAAAATAATAGGTGTTGTCAAACGTGACAATACCTATTAATTAAAACCATTCGGTAATGTTCATAACCGTTTTTTTTAACTCATTAACTATGAACGCTAACATTCCTTCCTTTCCTAGTATACTCGTTATTTACCAATCATTTTTGTTAAACGTTTTGCCCCCTCTGATAAAAATGTAGCCGCTTTAACAATCGCTCGTTCGTCTAATGTAAAGGACGGATGATGCCAATCTTCTTTGCCTTCTGTACCAAAAAAGACAAAGGAACCTGGAACCACTTGGAGGTAACTTGCAAAATCCTCACCAGCCATCGATAATTCTGGATGCACTACTCGTAAAGATTGACTTTCAGCCGTTCCCCGAAGGATTTTGGTTATTTTTTCATCATTCATTAACGGTGGTGGACCAGGTGACCATGTTATCGTCGCATCTTGTGAAAACGCAATGGCTATATGTTCAACGATTTGATTCATTTGTTCTTTTACTGCTTCCCGAATAGAAAGATCAAATGTCCTTACTGTTCCTTCTAATTTCACTTCACCAGGTATCACATTCCATGTGTTTCCTCCAGCAATTTTAGTTACACTTACGACAGCGCTTTGTAACGGAGATGTATGCCGACTAACAATGTTTTGCAAGGCGGTAATCAATTGTGCGGAAGTGGCAATTGGATCTTTCCCCATGTGCGGTTGCGCAGCATGACTACCTTTTCCGCGAATAAAGATGTCAAAACGATCTACCGCTGCCATTAATGGGCCTTCTTTTATTCCAATCGTTCCAACTGGTAAATCCGGTTTGTTGTGAAGACCAATAATCGCCGCCACTCCTTGTAACTGTCCATCTTTCATGACGTATTGAGCACCCCCGCCTGTTTCTTCCGCTGGTTGGAAAAGGAGACGAATCGTTCCGTGTAATTCAGACTGTGATTCTTTCAACAAATACGCTGCTCCAATCACGGCAGCAGTGTGGAAATCATGTCCACAAGCGTGCATTTTCCCTTTATTTTTTGACGCATAAGGAAATCCTGTCTGTTCTTCAATCGGTAACGCATCGATATCCGCTCGTATGGCAACAATTGGACCTGGGTGCTTTCCAATAATATCCGCAAACACTCCTGTTCGCAGGTTCGTTTCGCGAATAGGGATTCCTTTTTCTTGTAGCCACTTTTGAATTGATTTTGTCGTTTCAAATTCTTCTTTCGATAATTCAGGATATTGGTGCAAATGTCGTCGTATTTCGATTAAACGTTGTTCCAATTCTACTGCAGTCATCCAATCCCTCCATGATACACAGTTAACACGTGTGAATAATAAAATGTTGAAGTTCCTCTTACCTATTAACACATTGCAAGCATGATGTTTTTGCTAAGAGAAAAAATTCATCTATTTTATTCAAATAAATCAGTCGATAAATACCGTAAACCTGTATCAGGAAGAATGGCTACGATTCTTTTCCCTTTATTTTCTGGACGTCTTGCTAATTGCGTCGCTGCCCAAATCGCTCCACCAGAGGATGTTCCCACTAAAAGCCCATCTGTTTTCGCTATTTCTCTCGCTACTTCGTATGCTTGACTCGTTTCCACTTCTAATACTTCATCAATAACATCTAGATGAACGTTTGCAGGTACCCGTTCTTTTTCTTGATCAGAAAATCGGTGAACACCTGTAATTTCAACAACGTCAGGATTTTCAAACGTAGCGATGGATTGGTACCCGGGTTCTACACCTACTACTTGGATGTCGGGATTTTTCGATTTTAAATAGGCACCCGTTCCACTTAATGTGCCGCCTGTTCCGACGGTTGCTACTAAAATATCAATCTGTCCATCTGTATCTTCCCAAATTTCTGGACCCGTTGTTTCTTTATGAACGTTTGGATTTGCTCTATTATCCAGTTGGTTTAAAAACACACCTTCTTTTACATGTTCATCAATATATGGCTTAATAACATCATTAATCAGTGCAACAAAATCTCCATCTGTTTGTTCAAGTGTTTCTACACCACCAGGAATTTCAGATAATGGCGTAACTTCTGCACCGTATGCTCTTGCTACTTTTGTTCGTTCGACACTGACATTATCTTGAATATACAATTTCACGTTATATCCTTTCGCAGCCGCTATGGCCGATAAGCCAACGCCAGTATTGCCACTTGTTGTTTCAATAATGGTATCACCAGGTTTTAAAATCCCTTTCTTCTCCGCTTCTTCAATCATTGCTTTGGCGATTCTGTCTTTTGTACTGTTAGCTGGATTTAAATACTCTAATTTCGCAACGATTTCTGCTTCTAATTGGTGTTTCTTTTGGTAATTCGTCACCTCTAATAAAGGTGTTCCCCCTACAAGTTCTGTAATTGATTTTTTAATTTTACTCATTTTATTTCCTCCTCATTATGATTTTCACATTAAATTTAGTTATCACATGAAAATACTATGAATTATAGTAATAAAAATACATCTAACATTCGCTACTACGATCCTAACTATGTTATCTATTTACATATTCATATTCTGCTCTTATAAATCTAAACGAAAGCATTTTACTAACGTATCGTACTTTTGAAATTCTTTTGTTTCATCTCGTTTAAAACCTAACCATTCGTACAATTGTATAGCTTTTTGCATTCTGTCACTTGAATGTAAATAGATACTCGGTGCTCCTTTTTGCTTCGCATAATCTATACTTGCTTTCAGTAACGTTTGTGCTACACCTTGACCACGGGCCTTTGGATGAACAGCTAGTAACCGAATAATCGGTGAAAATATTTGAAGTTCTGGTATACCATATGCTTTTTCAGAAGATTCGAATAATTGTAATGTCCCAAGAACATCTTGATTACTTTTAGCTACTAAAATCTTATCTACTTGTGGGTTATCAATCGATGCACGAATTTGCTCTAAATACTCTTCCCAAATTTCTTGGCTTGCATATTTATCTTCATACTGTTGATAACTTTCCACTAATACTCGTCGGACAAGCTCTTTTTCCTCTTCTTGTAATTCAGTAACGACCACTGGAATCGCCATAAGCTCCCTTCTCCCTTCATTTCCGTTAAAAAAATACTTTTAACACTTCCTCTAAATGTTCAATTCCTACCTTTGTAACGCCTTTATATATATTTCCTTGCCCAATTTCAATAACAGGGACATGACGGACGCCGTATTTTGTTTCTAAAATATCTCGTCTTTCATCATGATTCGTAACATCTACTGTTTGATATCCTACACCTTTTTCTTCTAAATACGCTTTCACATCCGTGCAATAAGAACAACCTTCCTTAGACCAAACGACAATGGATATTTCTTTACTCATTTTTTCATTCCTCCTAGTAATGATCATGTTTTATGGATTCACTGTTTCCTTTGTATAACGATTGATTGGAAACGGTAATCCTAAATTTCCTCGTAACGTATCTGATTCATATTCGGTTCGATAAATGCCTCTCTTTTGCAAAATAGGGATAACGTAATCAACAAAATCATGCAATGCATTCGGCACAACAGAAACAATCGTAAACCCATCTGCTCCCTTTTCTTCAAACCATTCCTGCACTACATCTGCTACTTTTTCTGGCGTCCCTGTAAAAGGAGAACGCGGTGTTGCTTCCCTTAAAACCACTTGTCGAAGTGTTAAATGTTCCTCTTTTGCTTCTTGTTTAATACGATCTGTTGTACTTTGAAAACTATTCTTCCCTATGTCCCCGAGTTCAGGAAAGGGAGCATCTAGTTCATATTGTGAAAAGTCATGATGATCAAAGTATCGTCCTAAATAATGTAAAGCATTTTCAATGGAAACAAGGTTTGCTACTTCTTGATACTTCCGCTCTGCTTCCTCTTCTGTCTCCCCAATAATAGGAGAAAGAGATGGTAAAATGAAAATCTCATCAGGGTTGCGTCCGAAAGCTTCTGTTCTATTTTTTACTTTTTGATAAAATTCCTTAGCATCTTGTAAGGACGATTGCCCCGTAAAAATAGCATCAGCTTCTTTTGCTGCTAAATCAATGCCCGCTTCGGATGATCCTGCTTGAAAAATAATAGGATGCCCTTGTTTAGACCGTGCTATATTAAGTGGCCCTTGAACCGAGAAAAATTCTCCTTGATGATGTAACGCATGTAACTTAGAAAGGTCAAAAAATACTCCGGATTCTTTATCACGAATAAACGCATCGTCTTCCCAAGAATCCCAAAGTCCTTTCACTACTTCTAAATATTCTGATGCTATCCGGTAACGCGTCGCATGATCTGGATGTTGCTCAATTGTTTTACTGTAGTTTAATGCCGTACTTTCAAGGGGAGTAGTTACGACATTCCACCCTGCTCGGCCTTGACTAATATGGTCCAATGAAGCAAATTGCCGCGCAACCGTATAAGGCTCACTGTACGACGTGGACACCGTTCCAATTAGTCCAATATGTGTAGTCACTGCAGCTAGTGCAGATAAAATGGTCAATGGCTCAAATCGATTTAAAAAGTGCGGAATCGATTTCTCATTAATATAAAGACCATCTGCAATAAAAATTAAATCCAGCTTTCCTTCTTCCGCCTTTTTAGCCTGCTCTTTATAAAATGCTAAACTAATACTAGCATCTACTTGCACATCCGGATGACGCCAACTAGCGATATTTCCACCAACCCCGTGGACAAGTGCACCAAATTTTAACTTTCTTCGTTTTGTCATCTTTATACCCCCCTACAATGTTAGAAACGTTATACATACTGTTCGGATAAAAATCCCGCTAATAAACAACTTTTTCACTCTTATACACTTGAAGCGGTCGTAATAACTGGAAAGATTGCAATCGTTTTTCTTTGTTTAAAATGGGATTATGCAAAATAAATTCATCAATGCCGTATTTTCTATGCAACTCTTCTAATTTTGCTTTAACATAATCAGCTGTTCCAGCAATGGCACCAGAATCTTGTTCTTCTATTGTGTAAGGTATCCCCGCTTGTTTTCCGAATAACTCTCCTTGTTCTCGTGTTAAAACTTTAACGGAACGCCCATCTTCCAAATAAACTTTCAATATTTTTTGATCATTTGCTAATTGTTCTGCTTCTTTTTGAGTAGAAGTCGCTATCGCTGATACTCCCACAATGAACGTTCCTTCTCGAAAACGTTCATGATATATTTGACTTGCTTTTTCCAATTCTTCTAAATGGCTGTTAAAAAAAAGACCAAAAACAAAAGTCATTTTTTGATTAGCCGCCAGTTCTGCACTTTTTGCGCTAGCCCCTAATAAAAAGCTTTCCGGTTTTTCGGTTGGAATGGGTGTCGCTTGAATGCCAGCTAATGGATGAGTATCATTTACTGAATTTTCAATTAATTGTTGCAAAAAAGAAAGCCGTTCTTCAAAGTCGGAACCATCATTTTCTGTACCAAATTGTAAAGCCCTCGTTGATAGCGGAAGTCCTCCTGGCGCTTTACCGATACCTAAATCCACTCGTCCTGGCGCTAAATGCGATAACACATGAAAATTTTCCACTACTTTATATGGGCTATAGTGTTGCAGTAAAACCCCACCTGATCCAATACGAATCGATTTTGTTTGTGCTAATAAATAGGCTATTAACACTTCTGGTGATGAGCCTGCTAGTTGGTCAGAATGATGATGTTCAGATACCCAAAACCGAGTATATCCCCATTTTTCTGCTTGCTTGACTAATTGTATTGTTTGTTGAAATGCTTCAACAGTCGATTCTCCTGGAAATATGGGGCTTTGATCTAAAATCCCAAGCTTAAAACTCATCTTCTACTCCCCCTTTTCATTCAGTTTTTTTAATTACACTTATCCTATCATCTTAGTATGATTAATGGCAATGGTTTTACTGATAGAAAAAATTTTTATCTTGAAAAATTAATTTTATCTATTTTTCAAATGCTTGTGCAGATAACAAAATATCAGCTAAAAGCAAAGGAACTTCTTCACCATGTTTTACATAAGTCGCATAAACGTGCTGCTTCATATTCATGAAATGAGACACATCTATTTCTATTAATGTCCCTTGTTCTAACTCTTTTTTTATACACAAATAAGGTAAAAAGCCAATTCCACTTCTGCTAAGGATAATCGACTTCGCCACTTCTAAATGATTCACTTGAAATTCAATACGCGGTTCTACACCAGAAACTTCAAAAATTTTATGAACGGTATTCCAATCAAATGCACCACATTCGAAAAATACCATCGGTTCTTCCGCTAGTTCTTGTGCGGTTAACAACGTATGCGATTGAAAACGATGCCCGGGATACACAACTAGACGAACGGAATTATCAAGAATTTCATGGTTTTGCAAACGATTGTGTAACACATCTTTGATAAGGGCGACATCTACTTGTTTTTTTAGCAATTTATCAATTAGTACATCATTAGAAGCCGAAATAAATGTAAAATGCAAATGAGGATGTGCTTGTTTCCATAACGGAAGAGCAAAGGGAATAAAATATTGGGAAGTAATAATATTTGCCCCAATGACAATTTCCTTTTGGTTATTCCCGCCTTTTAACTGTTTCTTTCCTTGGCGGTAAGAATGGATCATTTGTTCCGCATATGGAACAAAAGCTTTTCCTTTTTCCGTTAACGTCATCCTTCTCCCGTGTCGATTAAACAGTTCGGTATCTAACTCCTTTTCCAACGCTTTAATTCTTGCAGTTACTGTCGGCTGTGATAAAAATAATGCATCTGCTGCTTTGCGGATACTGTTTAAGTGAACAACATACATAAACGTTTCAATATGATCAAGGTTCATCCTTTTCCCTCCTTTGGTGCTGAAAGTAAAAAGTTTCAGTGTCATTTTATTACCTTCCTAATAAAAACATATTTTCCCATTACATATAGTTTATTTAATTTTAACTTTATAAACATATAAGTAAAGTATGATTTATGAATAGCATATTCAACCCTTTTAAAATAAAAAAGGACACAAAAAAGGGTTACTTTTCAGTGACCTAGAAAATAATATCTCTTCCTTCATTGGTATTGATAAACTATTTTTTAACAAAAAATAAGCCGCACCAGGCAATAAGACCCCGTTAGAAAATGGTTGATCGTTTTCTTTATCTATCCTTTCAAACAAAACAATCCAACATCTTTCGTTATCCATCAAGTGCTTTGTTTTCGTAAAATAGATAGCCCCGTTGTTAATTCTTCAAAAGAGGCATATGCATATGATAGACGAATATGATGTAGGTTATTTGATTCATAGATATATCCTGGATTAATTAATACGTTTTGTTTTAACAAGTTTAAAAAATAAGCTTTATTGACAATCGGTTTGTTGAATCGCAACCAAATATAAAACCCACCTTCTGATGTTTGCCAGGTTGCTATTTCCTTAAAATCTTTTTTCAATATATTTTCGACAAACGTAGCTCTTTTTTTCAATTGTTGACGAAGGGTTTGTATATGTTTGTCGTATAACCCCATTTCTAACCAATACGCCACAATCTCTTGAGAAAAAGCACTAGAACCATAGTCTGTTTGCATTTTAATATCTGCTAAGCGCTCGATTACTGGAGTCGGGCCAACAATCCAACCAATTCTTAATCCAGGGCTTAATGTTTTCGAAACACTTCCGATATAGAGTACCTGTCCCGATCTGTCGAATGACTTTATCGGCAAAGCAGTTCGATCAAATAACAATTCACTATACACATCATCTTCTATAAGAGGGACTCGTAGTTTTTTACATGTGTCATACACTTGTTTCTTTTTCTCTAGCGACCAACTACGCCCTGTTGGATTTTGTAAAGTTGGGATACAGTACAAAAGCGATTGTCTTTTTCCCTGTAATAAAGACAATTGTTGTGGTGATTTTTTATCGAGTGAGACAGGTACGATACGCATTCTTGCAGATTGAAATGGATGGACGGACTGTAGGTAAGACGGTTGTTCTTGAAACACGATAGAATGTTGTTCCAATACGCCAATTGCAATTAATTGTAACGCTTGCAACGCTCCTGATACGATTAAAATATTTTCGGCTTCCGTTTGAATTCCCCTTTTACGCAAATGACGACATAAAAGTTGACGTAGTTTGAGACTTCCTTGTGGCGGCGAATAACCGATTGCTTTAGGTTCTATCGAAATGCTTTTTAATGATTTTTCTAATTGCTTTGTCGGTAATAATGTAGGAGATAATTCTCCTGTTCCTAGTCGAATGATATTGTCTTTCTGTTCGTATTCATTAATTAATTGGATAGTATGATTGTTTGGCTCATGAATACTCGATTCAATGTGACGAGTCCAATTCGGTTGCACGCTATTTAACATGACATTCCATGAGTTGTTTGCTACATATACCCCTGAACCAACCTTTGATTCAAGTAACCCCTCTGCTTTTAGTTCATCTAAAACGAGCTGTACAGTACTCCGATTCACCTTCCATGCTAAGGCTAATTTCCGTTGACTTGGAATTTTCATTCCAACCGTCCATTCTCCTCTTTCAATCCGCTCCCTTATCCAATTCAAAATTTGCTGTTGAATGGTTAAATGAGATTGACGATTTGGTTCCCAATTCATCCAATCACCCCTTAAAGTGGATGGATAAACTTCCATCCAATTGGTTGTTTTCTTTTAGTTGTACCATAGTAGAATGAATCTTGAAAGGAAGTCGATGACATGGAAGCAATCATTCACGGGATCATTTTAGCATTTGGGCTTATTTTACCTTTAGGTGTTCAAAACGTATTTGTCTTTTCGCAAGGGGCCACTCAACCGTATTTATATAAAGCTTTACCTGCTGCTATAACGGCGGCCATTAGTGATACACTCTTAATTCTTCTAGCCGTTTTGGGATTGTCATTACTAGTCTTACAGTTTGCCTGGCTACGGTTCGTATTAATGATGATTGGAATCATTTTTTTACTTTACATGGGGGGTATGATATGGAAATCTGAAGGAACGACAACCAATGAAAATAAAGCACTCTCTTTCCGCCAACAAATTCTTTTTGCCTTATCCGTATCTTTACTCAATCCGCATGCTATTCTTGATACAGTTGGAGTAATCGGGACAAGTGCTATTACATATAGCGGACTAGATCAAGTACTATTTACCGTTGCTTGTATTTCAGTATCTTGGGCTTGGTTTTTAGGACTAATTGTGGCAGGGAATCAGATAAAAAAATTGAATTCAATTCAATTTATGCATATTTTTCATAAAGGATCTGCTTTATTTATTTGGGGAACAGCAGTTTATCTTTTATTTGGGCTTATTGAATAAAGAAATCTTCCATAGGGGGATTTTACCTCTCCCCCTCTTACCTTACCATTTTAACATGGATGTCTTACCGCCCATTCATGAAAGATAAAAAAATCATTTTGATTCCAACGATTTATTAACAGCTTCCAACGCATGTATGACAGTTGTATCAAACAATGGTACAGTGGCATCTTCTTGTTTTACCAATAACCCAATTTCCGTACAACCAAGAATGATTCCTTCTGCCCCGCATTCAACCAAGCGTTCCATTACTGCTTTATAATACTCCCTCGATACTTGCTTGATTTCTCCTACACATAACTCTTCATAAATCACTTTGTTCACCAGTTCGCGTTCTGGCTGATTGGGAACTAAAACATGGATGCCACTTGATTCTAATCTGGACTTATAAAAATCTTGTTCCATTGTATACTTCGTTCCTAGTAGACCTATCGTACTTATGTTAGATTTTTTAATTTGGTTTGCTGTAGCATCTGCGATATGCAAAATGGGTATGCTAATTTTTTCTTCCATATGTCCAATGACTTTGTGCATCGTATTTGTACAAATAACAATAAAATCTGCACCTGCATTTTCTAATGAAATTGCAACATCCCCCAATAGTTCACCTGCTTTATCCCAATCGCCTTCAAACTGATACTGTTCTATTTCTGCAAAATCAACACTATATAACAAACACTTTGCTGAATGCAGACCTCCTAATCTATTTTTAACCTCTTCGTTGATAATTTGATAATACTCCACTGTAGATTCCCAGCTCATTCCACCAATTAATCCAATTGTTTTCAAAAGGTTTCACTCCGATTTCATGAAAATTTTTCAAGCATAACTTTTGCCTAATAAGTACATATAAAAAATTACATACTCTTGTGAATGTTTTATGTTCCCTACATGAATTAGTGAAAGGGATTTACTAGTCGCACACTATAAAACCGCAGCCCTTTTAAATTCCCCTGCATTTCAAAAATACCTTTTTCTATCAACTTTCTTAATCGATACTCTAAAAATACATCTCCTACACACTGATCTAAATGTCCTAACGCTTCTCCTATTAATCTCGCAGATTTCATAAACTCTTCCGATTCTTGTTCACGTTCCCGCTCTATCTGAAGTTTTTTTGCTAAATTCATCATGTACTGGTCATAATAGTCTTCTCTGACACTCTTTATTTTCTCTTTTCTCCAAATCCGCAACGTTTCCTTCGTTTCCGCAAGGGCTAACCATTCGTTTTCATACTCTTTTCTTTCATGTTCCGATAAAATCTGACCCGCACCTTGTTCGTAAATGACTTGCAATTGTTCTGAAGAAATTTCTCCTGTATGCAAAACTGTGTATTTACTATCTGGCCGATTAAAATGTTCTTCATATGCTTTTGTTGCGTTGACTACGGTGATTTCGTTTGGTTTGTTTGATAATGCATGTAGCACAAATCGAAGTCCTGTTTGCTCGTGTGCATTTTCAGCTACCCAAATGATAATCGGTACATCTTCCGGAATTGCACTCATTTGGTTTATCGATTTATGGAAGAATTGTTGAAAATCTTCCTGTTCATCATGATAGATTTGTTTCATCCAATCTAATCTAGCTTCTTGTCCTATTTTTTTATGCAACATCCAAACAGGTCCAATCGAAAACATTTCCCAAAAGGAAAGTACTTTTTCTACTGGATCAACTTTCATTTCCCTTAGAGCCATTTTCAGTGATCCCGCAGTTGAATCTCCAAAAACAATATGGACTTTTTGCATCTCGTTTTCCATCGTTTCTGATTGTTCTTTTGGTAGCTTCAAAACTAATTCATACATTTTTTCTATTGTACGAATAAACTGTGTTTCTGGATAATCTGTTTCTCTCCACAACGCTACTTGACACATAACTTGAAAAAGCAGCGTTTTAGCTTCTGATTCTGGTAGTTCTTCGATGATTTTTTTCAATTTTTCTATCTGCATAAATTATCCACCCCTTTTCTAAAATGATTTATTTTTCAATGATACGTATTCACACAAACGATCATCTCCATTGTTTAAATACTCATATACACACAAAGATTAATAATGCGTGCCAGTTTCGCGTTAAAAAATTTCACCCCCATCCTTTATTTACGACAACGAGTGGTGATAGCAAGAGCATTGATAGCGCGTAGAGATGTATGCCCATAACGTTACAATCACTTACAACTTTAGCAAACTGTCCTACTATCCTTTATGTGACACATCATGTCGAATACATTTTGTAGCAAAATAATCTAAAAAAACATACGTGACCTTTTTGTTTAACTTATCCATAGCATTTGAAGGATTGTCATAAAAACAATACTTACTAACGGAACGATTCTCATTGCTTGCAAACCAAAAAATGTTTTGTGAACCGTTTCGAGTGGATTTTGTGTTGGTGAACCTAAATAGCGAATAAATCGTTGCCATCTCGTTTGTTTCATCGCAAGTTTTTCTTTCGGTATTTCAACGGTATAAGCATCCAGTTGGTTCTTTAAAACTACTTCATCTTTAAATTCATCCTTCATCCTGAAAATCCTCCTTTAGTTCGTCCTTCAAAATTTTGATGGCATGATGTAACCGCGACTTTACCGTACCTACTGGAATAGCTAATATTTGTGCAATTTCTTCTTGTGGCAAATCGTCATAATAAGCAAGAATGATGACAGCGCGTTGTTTCTCAGGCAATTTTGCAATTGCTTCCTGGATGATTATTTTTTCATCTGTCGAAAATCGTTGTGTCGAAATCGGCACTAAAAACGGCAAAAGAGAACGCCATTTTTTACGACGATTTAATTTGTTCATAAGAAGCCGATAAGCAATTTGAAATACGTATGCTTTAACGATTCCTTTTTCGCTATCAAATTCGTGTTTCTTTTTTTGTAATACTTCAAATGCATCATGAACGATATCGACACTTAGCTGCTCCTCACGAGTATAACGATATAAAAAACAATATGTTGGCTTATGTAACTGTTCATAAAGGGCTGCAAATCCTCGTTCATCACCTTGCTGATAGTCCTTCATCCACTCCTCATTACTCTTGATCATTTTCTACCTCTAAATGAGCTTTGATTGATTTTAATGTAACCGAAACACGAGAAAGAAGATACAAAATCGTCACAATTACCCATGCTTGAGATTGATTAGTAAAGAACTGAACGAAAGGATTTTCAATCGTTTCCCCAGATGAAAGAAGAAAGTTTAACGCTTGTACGCAAATAATCGTATACATCGCTATGACTAGTGTTAACGAATCAAATACATTCCAGCGTAGAAAAACGGTTGTTTTGTTATAATTTATTTTTCTATTTTCTCGTACAATGTATTTGCGATCATATGGAATCATAATCGCCATAATAATAGTAATAAAAATCCCCGTCACCACTAATGACACCGTCCAACCAATATCCATTTTTACCACCTACCTTCCATACATTTTTTTCGCAAAAAAACTAAGCAATACACTTAATACAAGGAGAATAAGAAGATACTGATAAAAAGGTAACCAAGTGCTATTCGTTACGTCTAATTGAGCTTGTAATGTATCATTCAAATACAACATCGGATTCCAGCTTAAAAATACATAATAATCTTGTGGGTCCTTACCATTAATCGTTAAAAATAAAGACGGCATCGTAATCGAAAACATGCCTACTATCATAATGGAAGTTAACATACTTTGTGCAACCTTTTCATTTTTAAACATGCCTGCCAATATAAAACTTAACGGATAAAGTGTCAGCAAAACAAAGTTACACATAAGTAAAATCATAAAAAATGTGCGCAATGAAATAGGAATGAACAACCCATATCCAACTAAAATGAACACTAAAAATATATTCATTAAAATAAAAACCCCAGCGCCCATTCCTAAGTAGTAAGCAAAAGAAGAAATATCGGTACGCTTCAACCAGTGAAAGGTTCGATTTGCTTTTAACTCTACTAAATTAATCGTAGCAGCAGAAAATGCAAACGAGTAAATGAGTAACATGATAGATATCGGTAGAAACTGTCCCTTCACCATATAATCGAATGTTTCCGTACTATTTGTTAAAGCAAATTTACTCGCCCAAGACATAGGAATAAACAGAAAAGCCGGCAATAAGTTTCCTAACAACACCCCTAAATTCCTCACATTTTCTAGCATATAGCTTTTCGCAATATGGACAATCATCCTACCTTCCCTCCTAACACTTGACCCGTTACTTCAAAATAAATACCCTCAATCCCTGGAAATATCGTATTTTGATACTTCTTCTGTACTTCATCCTTTGTACCATGCTCTATCATCTGTCCCTTTTGTAAAATATAAACGTAATCAAACAAGGATTCAAAACCCGCTACCTCATGGCTAATGACAATCATTATTTTCCCTTCTTGCAATTGTGTCGTTAAAAATTGCTGTAATTTCTTTTTCTTCGTTAAATCTAAATCGGCAAAAGGTTCGTCTAACAAAATAATAGGTTTATTTAATAAAAAAGCTAAAATAATAGAAACTGCTTTTCTTTGACCACCGGACGCATGTTTCATTAAAATATGTTCAAACGACACAATATCTAGTAAGTCATATAACTCTTGTATGTTAGATGGATTCGTTATAAGTTTTTGAAATAATACTATTACTTCCCGTATTTTTAAGTTGGGATAACTTTCAAATGATTGATATTGAATTGCAGTTTGATCATACGCATGAAAGACTGCATCATTTCTATAAATAGAACCACTATCGTATACTTCGCCCCCTGCAATACAGTTTGCTAACGTTGATTTACCAGCACCATTTTCACCTAAAAGCAAATAACATTTTCCTTGTTCAAACGTTGCTGAAACACCATCTAATATAGCCTGACTACCATATTTTTTTACAAGATTATGTACATGTAATACCAATAAAAAAACCCTCCCTCATTGTGTTTTCATTACCTATACACATAAGGAAGGGAAAAAGTTCATTTTATTTTTAAAAACAATCAATTATTCATCACTTCTCTTTGCTGTTCATCTACGCATTGATACAACCTTCTAGCAGGTAAGCAAGCAGCAACGTGTTTTATTATCTTTTTTCTACTAAATATAACGCCACTTCTCACTTAAAATGTGCCCATATTAAAAACCATAGAATCACCTAGCTTTAGGTGTTCCATGGTTTTGATGAGTGTGTTTGAACTTTATACTTTAGCTGCCCAAATTTCTATTTCAATTTTTATCTCGGGTAACCCTAACTCAGCAATATATCCAATCGTCATTGCTGGATAATCATTGCCAAATAATTGTTCCCACTCTGAATCAAAAAATTCCCAATCAATTTCCTCAGTAGCCCATATGTTCACTTTTATAATGTTTTCAGCGCTTAAGTCCTCAGAATCTATCACTGTTTTTATATTGATAAATGTATTACTTACTTGTTCATTCATAGTTTGTGGAAATTGTCCATTTCCATCTACACCGACTTGACCTGATGTAACGTATAACTCTGCATTCCTTGGAATTTTTGTAATATGTGTGTAATTGCCAACTGGTGCCGGAATACTTGTTGGGTTTTTTCTTGTGATTTTTTCGTTTTTCATTTATTTACCTCGCTATTTAAAAGATTTTTCTGCAGTTTTTCCTAGAACGTCAAATTTCGACTCACTTCATCCTTGAAAAGATTTCTAGAAAAAAACAGCAGTGGAGTATCCATATCCGTAAGATAAAAACTTAAGTGATTTTTTCTTCATGGTAAACACTCCTCCCTCTTAAAGTGACAAGATTTTTAATAATTATTGCTATTGTATAGGAAATAGGTTCTTTACGCAACTTAAATATTAATCTAAAGTATGTATATGCTTGTCGCCATTGTAGTTGTAAAATTAAAGTGTTCCCTCATCCCATCTTCCAAACCCTTGTCATTCCTGTCTTTCTCCCGTTTTCTCTATTTCCATTGTCAAATGAGTTGTTCCCTAACTCGCTTATTTTCCATCCTGTTTTTTGTAAATACCTTGATTTTTAGAAGAATAAGTTGTTCCGTAGAGACAGGAATATAAGGAATTAAGAAGGAGGGTTTCCAGGCTTTTTTCTGGTTCTTTCTCCGCTTTTGGACATAAAAAACGAGGAAAACTAGAGACAATCCTCCAATTTTCACTCGTATTAGGGAATAACTTATTTGATCAAGAGAACAAGTTATTTTGCTACGGAACAATCGAATTTTGCGATAACAATTATATTTATTGTTAATGATATACCACATATCAGGAGCATATAAGACTTAATTGAAAATTATAAGGGAGAGTTACAGGTAGACACAAAAATGTCAAATGACAATAGAGTTGTTTAAATCTAAATGTTTCTTTGGAATAAAGTTTGATCAAAATTCCTTGCAAACCCAATTTCTATGCTAACTACAAAAGGCTGCACTTTGAAAGATAATTTTTTTATGAGCCCTTTTGTTAACGTTATATGCGGGTTACCTGATGTATCTAATCAAAACTTTATTTTAAAAGCAACACTTATATCTTTTCATTATTCATTTGATTTAATTTTTGTATACAATTTCAACGTATCCACTATTTGTGCTTTGTCTGGATGACTAATGTCTTCTAGTGGAGCCCCCATGACGATACTTATATATTCACGATCATTTACCAACCCAAGTGTTGCCCAACATTGTCCAGCCTCATACGTTGTACCAGATTTTCCACCAATAATTTCAAAACCGTTTTGCTCCCCTTTATTCAGGGACGTGAGAACAGTTGATTTTAACAAAATTCCATCAGGATGGTCTGCAGTTGGCGTTGTTTGAAATGTCTCTGTTGTAAAAATCGTTTTAAAATGACCATTATCTAAAGCATAATCTAAGAGCTTGGCCATATCAGAGGCTGTCGTATATTGTTTTTTATTATGGAGGCCTTCAGGATTAGTAAAGTGTGTCCCATTTAATCCTAGTTCAACAGCCTTGTCATTCATCATTTGAACAAAGCCTTCCACACTTCCGCCCACATGAATAGCTAAAGAGTTAGCTGCCTCACCACCAGAAGTTAAAATAGTACCATATACAATATCCCGATATGTTACTGCTTCCTTTCCAAAAAATCCTGCCATTGAAGAGTTGCTTGCAACCATTTCCCGATACGTATCTATATCTATAGGAGCAATTGCAGACAAGTCATCAATATT
Source organism: Massilibacterium senegalense (assembly GCF_001375675.1). Classification (NCBI taxonomy): domain Bacteria; kingdom Bacillati; phylum Bacillota; class Bacilli; order Caryophanales; family Bacillaceae; genus Massilibacterium; species Massilibacterium senegalense. The sequence goes on from NZ_LN831785.1 coordinate 477,506, forward strand.
CTCAAGTGCTACAATTGTGGTCATAATTTTTGTGAGCGATGCAGGATATGCCTTAGACTTAGAATTCTTTTCATAAATTACATTTTCGGTTTCCCTATCAACCACATAAATATAAGGACTGACATAATCATCGGTACTAAAAAGGTGAAAAAAATCTTTCATATTTACATTCAATGTATCTTCTACTCTAAGTAATACAAATATAACAATTATCATGATCGTTGAAACTTTTACAAACGTTAAAAACCTTCTCATACCGCCTCTACCTTTCAATAACAACATATTTGCTTGATTATCTATAATGAATGCTTTAAAACACTGTTTTCTTAAAGAAGCCCGCTACTTTAAGCGCAATAATTCACAATATAGCTTGAACACTTTTCCTGTGAAGATGGTAATTGTCATTCACTTTTTTCCTATTTCCCTGCGTATAAGGATTGCCTAGGAGGGCTTTCTCCACTTTGCAAATCATGTATGCTCCGTCCAAAATTCATTTGTAAATGGGGGTAATCTTTGAAGTCCTGCCAGTCTCCTCCCCATTGAAAGCCTAATTCTTTTGCAATGTCGACAACTTCCAACCAATCCGATTTTCCGTTTCCGTTATCATCGAAAGTCATATCCCATATGGGTTGTTTCTTTTGATTTAGTAAGGCAAAATCAATGGCTAGTCCATAATTATGGTACGACTCGCCTCCCTGAGCGTGAGTAATAATTTCTCCTTCTGTAGTTCTTCCTTTTGTATAAAGATGATTTTGTTCTTCAAAACTGCGAAAATCATCTGTAATCATGACCTCAATTCCTTGTGCCTTTGCCTGTTGGATTAGCTGTTCGCTTCGCTCGGAAACGACATGATAAAGCCCGTCCGGCAGTTCAGAATCTAGATTATTTAGTTCATTTAAGAAAGTTACACAGAAAAATAATATTAATAAAAAGAAAAAGCCCCACTTCTTCATTTCTTAGTTCCCTCCCATGCTTCTTGACTTAAAATATAGGTGAAACTATTTAAAAAATAAGTGGGGTAATTCTTAAATTTTTCTTAAATTGTATATCAAAGATCATTATTCTCAATGGGTTCATTCACCTCATTTGGCAAGCGGACTTCAAAAATTGTCTGGATTATACTACTTTCGGCAGTAATCGATCCATTATGCTGTTCCACGATATTTTTAGCAATGAACAAGCCAAGACCTGTGCTATTTTCTTTATGCGTCCGTGACTTATCTCCGATATAGAACATATCAAAGAGATGTGGAAGTTCATCTTTAGGAATGCTGTCTCCGTAATTAACTACCTGAATAACCACATCGTTTTCATCAATAGAACCATTAATATCAATATACTGACCGTCATATCCATAACGAATTGCATTAGTCATAAGATTTGCGAACACACGTGCCAATAAATCTCCATCACCCATAATAGGTAAATGAGTATCACAATTCATCCGAGCAATTAAACGGTTCTTTTCAAATAAAGGATACAATTCTTCTAATAATTGATTAAGAAGATCAGTTAAATTTATTTCTTTTTTTCCGACTGGAAGCATTCCATAATTCATTCTAGTGATCTCAAATAATTCATCAATTAGTCTTTCTAAGCGTTGGGATTTAGTAAAGGCAATCGTTAAAAAATGTCTAGTTTGCTCTTTAGTTAGGTTTTCTTCTTTAAGGATTAAGTCCAAATATCCTAGAACAGAGGTAAGCGGAGTTCGCAAATCATGAGCTAAATTTACGACTAATTGATCCTTACTGCTTTCTGAAAAATCCCCTCGTTGAATCGCTTCTTGTAATTTTTCACTTGCCAAATTAATGTCTAGGGCAATCTCACCAAACTCATCATTGGATCGAATATGTACTCTATGATTAAAGTCACCATGAGCAAGGTTACGAATTCCGTTTGAAATCTCATTAAAATAGATAGAATAGGGCTTAGTAAGTAAAAAGAAAAAAAGAAAAGATATTAAAATAAATAAGATAAAAAAGATATTAAAATCCCCGAATCTCCTCATCAAAATGCGAAGTTGAGCCAAAAAATCCCCGTATTGAACCTCTGTGTGATAATAGAACTGGAGAACTTTAAAAGTTATATACGTTATACTACCTGATAAAAACATGCTTAACCCGAATAAAAGTACCATTTTCGAACGAAAACTACGCTTTATTTTAGCCATTGAATGTATACCCTACTCCCCATACTGTCTTAATCCATTTGTCCTTCCTTTTATCTTCTTTAAGTTTTTTCCGTAGCGTACGTATATGAACCATAACGGTATTACCACCTCCAAAATATGCTTCATCCCACACCTGCCTAAAAATATTTTCCACACTAAAAATCTTCTTAGGGTGACTCGCTAATAAGTACAAAATATCAAACTCTTTAGGTGTCAGCTCGATTGTTTCTCCATATAGAGTAACTAGACGCTGCTCAAGAGAAATAACTAATCCCCCATACTCTAAGACGATTTGATTATCTGTAACTGTATTAGGCTTATTTAACTTCATGAACCGACGGAGCTGAGCATTAACACGAGCTACCAATTCTATTGGAGTGAAAGGTTTAGTCATATAATCATCTGCTCCAATTACAAGTCCATGTACTTTGTCAAAATCGGATGTTTTAGCACTCAAAAATATGATAGGCATATTATACTTTTCACGAATACGGCGGGTTACCTCATAGCCATCCACTTTTGGCATCATGATATCTAAAACTAGCAAATCAATAGGTTGAGTCTCAATGATATGAATAGCCTCTTGTCCATCTGATGCTTTAATAACATGATACCCCTCTTTTTCCAGATGAATGGCAACAAGTTCGGCAATTTCCTCTTCATCATCAGCAATCAATATCGAAATATCTTTCATCTTCCCACTCCTCGTAATTCGAAACTTCCTATTAACTTACCCGGTACTTTAAGTATATCGTTTCGCAATCTCTTCTATAGTTTTAAATCTTATTTTGGCATTTCCATATTAAATGACCCAATTTTCGGATCCAGAGGAGATAAAAAGCGATATGACTGTATTCCAAAACCACCCAAGCGATAAATTCACAAGAATCTAAAAAGCCTAAAAGCCCATTGATCTTGAGTTTCTTTGAAGTGCTTTATCTTTATACTCTCCTGATTTTGTAAAAAGGAATGGCTCCAACTACCACTAGAATTCGCCAAATTATTAGGTAAATTATTAATAATATGTTCGTTATTAACATAATTTCCTTTAGATAGCATTAATAAAGTTAATAATGAACGATTATCCGGAACTGCAATTTCTAGTTTATAAGATGTCTTCAAATTAGTCGATGCTCTGACAATCGCACATACTCTCCTTCTCCCATCCGGCAAATATGAAAACTTCCGTCCTAAAGGAAGATAAACAAAATTCACAGAAACACTTAAGTGTTTATAAAATTCAGCAAGATACCTAATCATTGCAATGAATTAATCTAATCCATAGTTCATATATGTATCAGCAATTTCCATAGATTGGAATTCTATAGGTGTTATCTCCCCTCCATACATTGATTCATCTAGCCCAAAAACGCCCTGTTTTATTCCTTCACCTTGACCGGAGTTTGAAATGTATACTTCTCCTTGGTTCACTTTTTGCTCTTGTTTTGGTATCCTATTTACTATAATTGGTTGATGGAAAGTCATCTGAGTAGTCTCTATATCAATGACCGGTTGATTCGCGTCCTCTCTTGATCGCTCTCCGTTGTTTTCATTTAATATATGTACTTGCGACTGATTTTGATTTGACAGTCGCTTTTTTCTTTTATCTGGTGTATATAGACATTTTTTTATTGATTTATGTTGAATATCCAACACTTTAAAAATATCTGTTGTATGTTTTCTTGCATAAATAAAACCACATGAACATGTAAATCTACCAATCAAATTTTTCGTTTTAAAATCCCTTATTACTTCTACATCCTGAATGATGAACTGCTTATAGTGTGATGTAGCCTTATTTAAACAAGGAAATGGACCAGTTACAAATGCACCTTTATCTGTAAAATTATACTAAAAATATTTGATGTCCCGCTGTAAAAATTGTAAGAAAAATAAATGGCGCAATGGCTGAATACAACAATTCATTTGGATATGGATTTGTGAAGAAATGCAGCATTTAATCACCTCATATTTTTTTATTATAATAACTTCACCGACCTGATACTCAATTTTATTATGTAAGATTTTATCTTCTAAGAAATTATATTTCTTCCTCAACTTACATCTTATATATTTTTCAATTTTATTAGTCGCAATAAAATATCTCTTTCTTTCATAGAGAGTGTAAAATATTTTGTGTAAATGAAAAATTCCATGTAAAAAGGAAGGCCTTTTCTTGGTAGAATTAAGTCACCATAACCAATCCTAGAAAAGAGGTCTTCCCTATGAATCAGTTTACAACAGAAATTGTCGATGCACTAGTGAAAAAGCAAGATATTACGGAAGTTTTCCGTTCGCACCTAGAAATGACAATCAATTCGCTGCTGGCGACGGAACTAACAGAATTTCTAGCCTATGAAAAGGATGATTGGACTGGCTTTAACTCAGGCAATTCACGCAATGGGTCTTATTCGCGCACGCTTCACACAGAGTATGGCAACTTGGCCATACAAATCCCTCGTAATCGTAATGGCGAGTTCAAACAACAGACGGTCGCTCCTTATAAGTGCTCAAACGATACGCTGGAAGAGACGGTGATTCACCTATTCAAGAAAGGTATCACGATGGCTGAAATCGCTCAGTTAATCGAGAAAATGTATGGGCATCATTACACACCACAAACGATTTCGAACATGACAAGGGCGGTATCGGAAACAGTTGAAGCGTTTAATAAACGTCCGCTGCACAATCGCTATGTGTGCGTGTATTTAGACGCAACGTATATTGCCGTACGTCGTGATACGGTGTCAAAAGAAACTGTTTACATCGCTGTTGGAATTCGTGAAGACGGCTCAAAGGAAGTGCTTGCTTACACGATTGCCCCAACGGAGTCGGCTTACAACTGGCAGGAGCTGCTAAAAGAGCTGAAAGACCGGGGCGTGGAAGACGTCCTATTATTCGTATCAGATGGCTTAAAAGGCATGGCTAACGCTACTTTTAGCGTGTTTCCAAAAGCGAACTATCAAGTACGTCTTGTGCATGTTGGTCGCAATATTATGCACAAAGTGCGTGTAGAGGATCGCAAGGAGGTATGCGAAGATTTTAAAACGATTCACCAGGCAAAGGACGCCGAAGCAGCTGAGCTAGCTCTTGGGCAGTTCTATTAAAAATGGAGAAAAAAGTCACGAAAGGCTTACTTGATAACCCATATTTACTGACGTTTTATCAATTCCCAAAAGCGATTTGGCGAAGCATCTACTCGACAAATCTGATTGAATCTTTTAATAAACAAATCAAGAAATATACGAAACGTAAGGAACAGTTCCCGAACGAAGAATCGCTGGAACGCTTCTTGGTAACGCAATTGGAAGATTACAATCAACGTTTCGTCACGCATTGTCCTATCGGCTTTAATCAGGCCCGTGCAAAGTTGGAAGAAATTTTTGAGCAGTTGCATGAAGCTGTAAAATAATCAGGACGCGCCAGCGCGAAATTTGGATGTATAGGAAAGGGCTAGCCCTTTCCTATACATCCAAATCAAAGCCACGAACAAGTCTATTTGAATACGAAAGTGACGAACTACCTTAAAGGGTTGAAAAGTCATTTACACAAAAATATTGACAGTCCCAAAAAAGCCTTACTTCCAAAAAGGTCACCTCGTTTATTCAATTTTACTTAATTTTTATTTTACTCTTACTCCATTTTTAATTCAATTTCTTCATGTAGTTTCGACATACAATCTCAAAATGTTACATAAAAAACAAGTGTGATTGTCGAAAATAGGCCTCTAGTTTCAAAGATTATCAAACCCTGCTATAACTGATAAACTAAAGTGTACAGTTTCCTAACTAATAGGTAAACACTGGAAAGGACACCGATTCTATACCGTAGGGAAAACAACAGAATAGAGCAAAGATAACGAAGAGAGAAGAAGGTTTAAATCCTTATTGGAAAAGAGATTGAGGGGTTTTGAACAAAAAGAAAAGGGACGAATTCCTACTGAATCCGCCTCGATATTGTATTAATTTATGATTGAAAAAAACCGTTTGAATAATGATTGATTACATAATAGACTACCCGTTGCCTTTGCCGTTTGGATACCAACTATTTAGCAGTAGGTACCGACTTTTTAGCATAGAATCCAACTTTAAGGCAGGGAGATATAATAGAAAAACGAGCATAGAATAAAGACCAAGAATATTTCCCTCATATCTTTAAAGTACCTATAGTTCAACATCTATTGCGATTCTGACACTTCATTTAAAATTGATATAAGTATATTAGATTCTCATTACTTAAAAGGAATAAAAATAATCAATGATACTTAATAATCCAAGGTGGATTGGGTATCTTGGAACATGATATGGCTTTCAACTTACTATCACTGTTAAGAGAATACACACCGATTTTTGATGGATCATAATGATTAACAATTACAGTCACTAAAGAGTCCCTGTACTCTGCAGGGATATACTTTGATAAACGCTGTATCGCAATTAAGTCTCTTTTACTCGGGTTAAGATTATTAGACAAATGCGTATGCCAATCGCCCAAAAAGTACAATTTGTAATTAGATAGTTCGTTAAGTTTATTGCAAAACTTAGTTACATATTTACCATCAATTTCAATTGAATCAAAAGACATTTTTGCATTTTCTCCTGGGTCTGAGGCATGGGTAATAATCAATTGTTCTCCCTGTTGATATCCAACGAGTGCACCCCCTACCTCAGTTTTGAGTTCATGTTGACCAATAATTTCATTTATATTGGAAATACTATTCTCTGTAAATAATACTTTATTGATTTTCATAACATACATCACAGTCCTCTAATGCAGGGTTACTTAAATACTCCACACTATAGTTCCGATTCCCTCCATGGTCTCTTTCACTCCATAAAATATAGTGTTTCTTATCCAAATCCACACCTAACAAGGTGTCCATAACAGCTTGCGAAACTAACCCACCTGCAATATTAACACTTGATATTCCTCCAATGAATGTTGGTTGATCACAGCCTGGTGCAAACTGCATTTCTCCTGCAGGTGAACTTGGAGGTTTCTGCTGTCCGTGATTTCGATTCCAACAACCCCAACATCCTGAATGATTAGGTATACATTTTACAACTTCACAGCTCCAAGCCCCATTTGTAACGGAGCTAATAATTAGAGGTATTTTATTATTAACACAAAGTCTATTTAGAAAATGTGATACACTGTGCTCCCCTGTAGTATCTACAATTATATCGGAGTTTACTAATACCTCATTAATCCTTTGATAAAAAGAAGAATCTTTAATATTACCTACTGCAACTTCATATACATCTACTTTTGCCATTGGTGCTAATTCTCTGATTCTATCGCCAACACCAATTACTTTAGGCAGCCCATACCAATACTGTTTAACTTGATGTCTTATTGCATTCGAGGGTTCATAAGTATCATAATCAAACAAATTAAATTCATTGACTCCTTCTTGTGCCAAAGTAGTTGAAACAATTGACCCTAAAGAACCTGACCCTACTATTGTAACTACATGATTTCTTAATAAGGAGCCATAAGGAGTACGAATTTTATGATCATCTTCACTTACCAAATAGCATTGTATCCATGAGGCGGTTCCCTGAAGGATTTTTAAGGCAATCCATGCCATTCTTTTATTTCCTTTTTTACCCCACTCATCTTCAAAAACAAAGAATAAAAATTGATTTTTACTTGGTTTTATACGAATGTTATTCTCAACCAACCATGACTTAATATTTTCAGTTGTCAATGGTGGAGGGCTATTTACCATGTAAATCTTAGACCTATATAAGGTTGAACCTTCGAACCAATCCTTGTAGCCAGAATGTGCATCGTTATTCTCATTTTGTAAGGTAATTGATTTGAGCATTCCTCTCTTTTGTCTAACAGAGTAATTTATTACCATATCATTTACACTCTCTAAATCAGAAAGTACCATATCTCCAAACGGTGGAGGTATTAATATACCACCATCCGCATAATTATATTGGTTTACAATTGGTTCTGGAACAAAATCATTATAAATTCCAGATTCCTCGTCAATTGTTAATGGTGAATAATTAACTATTAGTTCCTCAGCCTCTTGGAGAACCTCCCTCGCCGTAAAATCGGCTCTCCATCGTTCAGAGGAAAAGCCAAAGCAACATAAAGACTTAGTTAATTTCCTCTGGTGCCGTACTAAAACCAATTCATCTTTAACATCACTAATCACCGTAGGCGGAAACGAAGGGTATCCGTTTGGATATATAATTCTCAATGGATACTCTTTTAAAACTGATGATTTTCCAATAAACTCGACAGTATCACTATGTTTATTTAATAAGAAGCCTTTTGATTCGAGGAAATGTTTCTCCCTCTCAAAAACCTCTGGCATCTTTTCATACCATAATATCCCTTTATCCATGTCTTCTATCTGGTTGCCTCCCCCAATCGGACGTATTCCTCTTCACCACACTGGAACCTGTATAATAACTATTATTAGTTGTACCAGTGAAGTCATTAAATACCTTTTTCCAAGCAGATAATTGACTATCATTGTCATCATCTAAATAACTTAAACAATTAGATGCAGTGGTTTTCATAAATAGTTTTTTGTGATATTCAATTACATCAGCAACGTTATTATTTGAGTTGGCAGGATCTATTAGGTTGATATCCTCAACATTGTCTACAATATACTCTAAAACTTCTTTAGTTCTATCCTTCAAGCCTGTAGCAACCGAATCCTCTAAAGCCTGTATAACCAATAATTCCATAGCAAATGATTTAAACTTTACATTCCATTTGTTTTTCCAGATTTTCATAAGTTTAATTACATTACGACAACCACTCTCAGTAATGTGAGACTTATGCTTCTCTATGTTTGTTTTAATTCTACTATCATCATCAGACCGATATAAAAATACGTCATTATTACTATCATCTTCCTCATCTATTCGACGACCAGGAACTACATCAACATCGAAATCTATTAATCCAATTGATACTTTCTGCTTTCTTACATTATAATTATCGTCTAAAAAGTCGAATACTGCGTTATACATTTCCTTTAATGTATCAAATGATTCCTTCTTGAAATGAAAAGCAAGGTCTAAATCTTTACTCGAATTAATTGCTGTATGCTTTGCTATAGACCCTGAGTATTTAACCGTTTTAACCTTATCGCCAAATTCATCTCTTATTGCTATTTCTACTTCATCTCTCTTTTTCTTAATCTCTTCTTTAGCTTTATCATCAATCTTTTCTTCTTCAAGTAACGATTCAAGATATTCCGCAATAGTCATTATTTTATCTCCTCTCATATGATACTACATTTGCTAAAGACACCATATTGCTTGTTAGGCTCGTCGGCATATTTGCTAAAACAGCATAAGGGTAAGAATTAATTAAATTAGCGTCCTCCCCAACAATCCTATTGTCAAAAGTCGCATAAACTACTATTGGAATGCTTAGGTCTAATTCCTTCAGTTTTCCAATATATTGCTGTATTATCCCTTCCTGTTCTTTTCCATCTAATTCATATCTATAAATAATAATATCTATTTCTTTATTATTAATTTTTTTCTCAAATTCTTCAAATTCATCTAAACCGATTATTTGTGCTTCCCCTACAATCCCACGAATCCTGGCTACTTCAATGCTCTCCATTTCCTCTTTTTTATTTTCAGGAGTTAAAACTACAACCCTACTGTTTCGAATAGAATGTTGGCTTTCTATAAAACGTTCTAATTCATTGTATTTTACCTCAAAACCTTCAATCGTAGGATCAATTAAACTTTTAATTTTATTTTTCGTTTCTTCTTCAATTTCCTTTACAAAATTCTTTATGGTTGTGTTTGCCTGCTCTCCAATTTCATTAATAGAATGCTTTATAGTTGTATTAGCATTTTCTTTTACTTCTGTTTTCGTTTGACCAAAAATCCAATACAGGACTATTATTCCTCCTGTTACCAAGACACCTAATGCCACAAAAAATAAGCTGACTAAGTTCATGAAACTCTCTCGGTCATTATTTGCAAAATCCTTATAGTTTGTATACTCCTGTTTAAGAAAATCTATTGTTTTTTCAGCATTACCATTTCCTGTTGTGGAGTTGCTAACGATTAGATTATTGACCTCACTGCTTAATGCAGCAAGTTTTTCTTCTAATTGATCCTGCTTTTTGTTCGTTGAATAATGAATGTATAATAAAAAGAATAAATTGAAAGCTAATAGAATTATGAGTAGTATCCCTAGCACCTTTTCAATATTGCTTTTCAACATATCCACCCCCTGTATTTCTATTTATTATTTTTCCAAGTTAATCTAGCATGGAGAAATTATTTACTGATTCCCCTGACTAGCCTCTCAGGTGTAAAATGTAGAATTATCAGTTCAAAGTATTAATTATTATCTACATAATTAGAATAATACTTTTCCCAATAATTCTCCTCGTCACCAACTATACTATGTAACCACTCATACATTAGCATATTTTCCAGCAATCGCTTTTTTCTATCTCATAAAGGGTTTTTTGGAAATTTTGGGGTATAGCATGTTTAAATTAAATAAATTACTTTTTTGCTTATAATCATACTCATATGGCATCCAATCTTGATTTGTTTTTATTCTATGTTTGACTGGCCACATAGAAATATCTTCAAAAAACCTGTTTGTGTAATCAGTAACAAATGCCCAAATATTCACTTTGTATTTATCCCACGTATTGTTCACCCATTTATCAATTTCTTCTGATAGGAGGATTGGTAATTGATCTTTTTGACTATGGATGCGATGATAATCTTTTATAAATCTAAACAACATTTCAGTTTGATTCCCTAAAAAAGGATTCTTTTTGATAATTTGCGAATAGCAATCGTATGAACATGCCCTAAATTCATCTTCTTTATGGTATAACAGAAATAATTCATTCCTCTTTAAGACACTTATAATGGAGCGATGTATATGTTTTTCATGATCATCATAAATACTCACAAGCCAGTCCTGAATTTCTCGGTCATACTGTCTCAACTGATTTCTAAACTTTTCTAACCTCTCATTATTTACGAATGTTTTTTGATCCATCTCATCAACTGGAAGATACTGATTGAAATACTCAAAAACATAATTGACACAGATTCTCAAATTTTCCATGCGTTCATTTACATCGAACTCATTTAATTTATCTTCTTTTTTACGGCGAGCTACATATTCCTCCAAATTCAGCATCCTGTTATCACCTCGCATACAATAAAAATGTATTCTTGCTTTCTTATTAACCCTGAAACTCTTAATTATTAAGTTCTCTAAAAACTCTACAAGGCATATTCAGCCTTGCCTACAGTCACTATCTACTTCTATTTTACAGCAAAAGTCTAATAAAACTATGCAAATACCGAAATATTCCAACTAAACATTATATTATTTATCAAACCATCAAAAAAGAGTATCCCATTGTTTAGAGATACTACCCCATGTCTATCAAACAACTATGAAGAAGCTCATTCACTTCTTCGTAGAAGTTTTTCTTAATTCCAGCCTGTCTAAGCACCTTCCAAACTCTTATCTTCTCTCCGTCATCATCCATTTTCTCAATGACATATTTTATCCGCCGTTGTCGAAACTCTTTGTCTGATTCACAAACATCATCTATAAATGCTTTAGTTTCAGGCATTTTGTCCATATGTTGCTCCAATAACGCTCTTTCTCCGATTGCATCCCCAATAGCTTTAACTGTTATCATTTTCGGCTTACCAGGTCTGTTTTGTATATCCTCTGTCGCCTTTTGAACACTCTTTAATATTTCCTGATCTCTTTTCTGCCAATCTACTCGTTGATTTACACTCTTAATCTTTCGCAATTTAGGTGAATGATCGTTTAACCATTCTCTATCATTTCTATATAAAAAGGCATAAGTAGAGGGCTCTTGATTCCTCAACGCTGTTTTGGATAGCTCTGGTTTTCCTTGCTGTAACTTTATCCAGATTTGACGTTTTTGTTCCAATATAGCCTTCTTTGAATAATGTTCTACTTTGGATTTAACTTCACTCTTTTTACCGTTTGCATATTTAATCACGGTTCCAACATCTGCATTCATCCTTCGAGCAATCTCCCGATAACTTAGGTTTTCTTCTACCAAAGATTGTAGCTCATTTTCCCATATGGAACCAAAGTTCATAATACGAGTATACTTATACCGATCTTCTTGCTCTTGATCCCTACCTTGCCTTGTATAGGAAAAACCACATGTGAGGCAAGTAAACCTTCCAATTGGTTTCTTTGTTTTCTCACAACTTCTAATAGTAACCTCTTCAATGAGATCTTTCTTATACTCTGAACACACAACGTTCAAACAAGGCCATTTGGGTTTACCAAAGGGGTTACTTTCAAATGAATTCTCCTTAAACACCGATTGAACATCCAATCCAAGAAAATTTAGCATCAATATGTGATAATAAGGATGAAAAGACTGTCGGTGTTTACGAGAAATATTGAATAACCATTGTCCAACACCTGCATGAAGACTCTTCAGCAATTCTTCAGGATAATACCCACGAAAATTATCATGCAAATACTTCTAATCCACCCGCCCATTATGGTTAGCAAATCCTTGATCCATTAAATGATAACGATAAAATCTTGTGAAATGTGAAAAGGACTGGGATTCATAATGCCCATTCAATAAATGCTCAGCTTGTAGAAGGACTTCCTTGAATCTTTCTAGGATATTCCAATCCACTTTCTTTTCCCTAGTCAAGTCACAATTACTTGTAGTCGGCAATATAAAGGCATGCTTATTTGAATGAGTGATTGGCACTGCACTATCCTCCAACCAGAGTTCATGTTTTGGACAGACAAGATTCCCTGGTAGTTGATGTAGTCGGTGCCAGTATAGCTCTCCATATATAGAAAGATCCTCTCTCGAACATGCAGAACAGTATTTTAAATACTTATTTTGAGGAATGGAACATGCCATGATTCCAGATTGCATGTAAATACTTTTTCCATCATCACTTGTCATAGAGTTATAAATTGATTGAGCCTTTTCGGTTGGTAAGAACACTGTATAAAATGGATACATTGTATGATTTTCTATAAGTTCTTTTTCATTTAATGTCGTATTTGTAGGTAATCGCTTAACAAGCGAAACAATTCTCGATGGCAAAAATACAGAAGCACTTATTGTTCGTTTACCAAATAAGTCCTCTAATGTGTGTTTCCAATAGACATTGCCAGATCTAATGTGATACCGGGCAACTATACTATATAAAAGCTCATCTGGATAGGGTGTTGGAAATTGAATAATCATGATACTGCACCAGAGTCAGGATAATCTTGCTTTATTACACCAGCATTTTTTAACGATTGGTACGCATTTAATCGTTGATTTTTCCCTTGTTTAATAATAGTTCTTAAATCTTCACCAAATAAATTATCATCACTTTTTTCATCACTATTTAATAGAAGAAATACTTCTTTAACAATATGCGAAACATCTTTTAACTGATTATTTTTGAAAACTATCTTTTGGACCTCCTTATTGGCAACATCAAACCCAAGTAAATTTAAACGGAATACAGCATCATCTATTAATTTTGATTACTCATTCTTCCGCTTTGCACCTTTTTGTAGTGAAACCATTACCTGTTTTTGTTCAACAATAATCTTTTCTTTCTCCATAAGGTTTTCAATATTTGGCAGCATCAAATCATCATATTTTGCTAGTTTACTATAGTCATTACCTTTTAATGTCTGCAACATCGGCTGAACCATCTTCAATTCTTCATGAGCCACTTTTTTAATTAATCCAGTTGTAATTTTTTCTGTACCATTACTAATTGCACGAAGTTGTACCATCATATATAACTTCACTGCGATGTCGGTAACGCCCTGAGACTCAAAATATATGGCTGAAGAAAGTTCCTCAGATAGAAGGACCCCTTCTTTCGTCCATTGATATTTCCACATTCCTTCAATAAATAAATCCCAGGTAGCGTCCATTTCAAAACGGTCCCACATAACGTTCCCCATATTAGTGCTCCTTCTTGCTTTTCTAAACTGGGATTGCAACACATCCATAGCCTTTGGGGTCCCCACCATAACTAAAGGTATATTTATCGTATTAATCAACGCTGTAAAAAAGTTTAGTATCTGATTTGAACTGGAGCTTTTTATCCCTTTTAAATGCTGCAATTCATCTAAAATAAGCATCCCTAGGTTAATACTCTTAGCAATTTGAGCGATAATTGGCATTAATTGACTGGTTGACAATCTACTATTCATATATCTATTAAAATAATTTGTCCCAAGAAGTTGATCTACTTGATACATAAAATCATAAATAATGGTTTTTACTGAACCATCAAAGGGTGTCTCAATTTTCAGGTAGGTTACTTGGTACTGATTCAATGGTTGTTCATTGTAAGACACATGCGAAATCACTTGTGGAATGGTCTCCAATATTCTCTGTAAAGATCTAGTTTTACCTACACCGGAAATTCCCAAAATACTCAGTGCTTGTCCTGTCTGAATAACTGACTTATCAAAGGATTTATTCTGAATATTATTCCAGTTATCCACGAACCCTTGTGCATAAGTGCTAGATACTGGATTCCGATAAATATACCCCGATCTAATTAATCGTGATATTGATGATTCAATCTTTAAGTGAATGGGCATAGCTTGAAAATAATGAAGTAATCTAGTAATCAGATGAACCCTTTTATAATCATTTAGATTTCTCTCTTCCGTATGATAAGGTGGGTACATACATAAATGATCAATGACCTCTTCTTGAGAATAAATAGGAGGCAAAGCCTCTATAAGAGGATTGCCTTGATATTCTAATATTTCCTGTTCCTTGTATTCAGCAACTTGGGGTTTTATCCCATTATCTAATTCAATTATCCCCATCGCTAAGCACTTCCTTCTGTTTTTTTCGGAACATATCCAAGGTCTTTGCCGATTCAGCTTCTTGACTTACCGAATTCAATTCCTTTTCCGGATTACTTCGATAAACAACAACTTCTTTATCTGTGCTCATTACTTCTTTCTCCTTTTGCCTGTTCTCCCTTATATTCTTTATATCTTTAGGAACCTCACCATTAAGGGAATGTTTTTTAGCTTCCTTCTTCGCCTTTTTCACGATTGACTCTATATCCTGAGCAAGTTGAATCGCCCCATTAATACCATCTTCTTCAAATTCAGCTTCTTGCTGTCGTCTATTCTCCTTTAGGTTAACAAGCTCTTCCGCTTTTGCATTTCGATACATTTCGTATTGCCCAATTAAAGAACAAACTTCATTGTTCTGCCTATCAATCCGAATGTAAATAGTTGCCACACTTTGGGGATCATAATAAATATCCATTTTCCAACTACCTTGAATACGGGCTTTAGAGAACCAACGTTCTTTGACAGCTTTAGAGCATGTGTAGTAAAGACCACCAAAGTGTATTCCTTTCGGAGTCACGTTTGCTTGAGACTTTGGATAAACATTGCTCCTAATTGCATCTAAAGACATTTCCCTCAGTAGACCTGTCTCTTTATGAAGTCCCCACTTAAAAATTTCAATTGGTATAGGAGGAACTTTTTCCTCTAACATATCCTGGGTCAAAGGATAGTCTGATAAATAGTTATGATTGTTATAATAAAGCACCGTTCGGATCAAAATTTTGGCGTACTCATTTAGGTTTAAAACTGCCTTTTTACGGTAATCCTTTCCGCCACGCTTCATAAAATCTTTTTGAACTGCTCCTGGTAGGAATGGTGAAATATGGTCTTGAAGAATATCAAAATATTTCTCACAAACAGCTTTGAGTTCTGGTCTGTAAGATCCTAAGTTCTGTACCTTAATGTTTAAGTTCTCAGTAATCTGTGTTAATTCATCAGAAATTAATTCACTTCCACGGTCTGCCATAATGGTATGTGGAAGATAGTGAATAGGCCAGTCGTTTTCACTAATCTCCATATCGAGTGCCCGTTTACAAAAATCCTTCTTATTTTCAAAAGTATTAGCAAGAGCCACTCTCAAAGTCTCCTTAGACATATTTTCAATTGAAATGCTCAAACCAACAATACACCTTGAGAAGATGTCCACGACTAAGTAAATCATGCTACGGCCAATCACTATATTTCTATTTAAACTTGAAACTAAATATATATCCCCAATAGTTGCATCAATAGCATATGTACCTATCCCTATTGAATCTTCAGTTGCTGAGCCGGTAATAGCACGATAGTTCTGTAAAAATTCCCTCCTCCCTTCTCTTTTATGAATTGCATCTTCCGGCTTGTACCACTTGCGATACCAATAATAGAATTGGTCATATGAAATAATCGGCTTATCCACATCCAATACTTTATAGCCTGTTTTATCATCCTCTTTGGAAAAATACTGCTTTATCATTTGTTGGTAAGCATATTTTAATGATGGCTTTGAACGAATAAAGTAATATTTTCCTAGGCTAATTCTAATGATTTTCTTCCATTCATCAGTGATGGCTGCTCGCTGAATAGAAGAAGAATACGCAAATGGTCTTCCTGCTTTTTTGGTGTATTTACGTTCCTTTCCCCGCTGTTTTCCGCAATTATTAAAATCGGGTAGGAGAGCATTTTTTATCATTCCCCTTGACCAATAGCGTTTTAGATATTGCCGGACCGTTTTAGAACTAATTCCAAACTCCTTACTCGCCAATTTAATTAACTCCGACCTACGTTTCGATATAAAAATATCGGGAATTAAATAGATGTGGTTAATTACCTTCCATGCCTTTTCACGTTTTTCAATTTCTGTATCAGATAAATCCTCTTCATCTACATTTATAGCCCAGGGATCAGTTTCCATTCTTACAATCTCACCACTATCCATAGAAGATTCTATATGGTGTAATTCCTCACTATATGGAAATGATGATTCACGAATATTAACCAAAAAACAAAGTTGGTGCTCATTATCAACCCAGACAACTCTTTGAATAATTTCGGGATTTTCAGTGCTTCGTAATAAATCATTAATTACCAACTGTATCTTACATCACCAGCCTTTTCATCAGAAACTTCAACATGGTAATAATTTTTGTCCAGTTTAGTGTTGACATTCCACTAACTGCATTATCTGCTTTGGATAGTTACTTATTCATTCCAAGCTCCTCTTCTAATAATTCGTTTAATGCTACTACTCCTTTCCCTTACAATACTTAGAATATTATACAGTCCCTTCCGTCAAGCGTATGATAATATTTGATTGCTCGGCTCCTTTAATCCTAAATCCTTCACGCTCTACTATGTATCCACCTAAAAAACTCGTTCCAACTCCCCTTCCCCCTTAAACCTTACCAACTCTTACTCTCCCAACGCTTCAAGCCATTTCTCAATATTCCCCGCCTAATAAAGTCGTTCCCGACTTTGCCTCACATTTCCCCGACTTTTGTTCAGTTTTTACAACCAATTTGGACTAAAAAAGTCACTCCAGAGTAGGTTGTAAGGGTTTAGGGGAAAAGAAAAAGGAATAAAGGCTCGAAAACCCTTATTCCTTCTGGCTTTTATTCTATTCCGAAAGACCGAAGGTCGCCAGATTTTTCTCTGGTTTTCCTTCAATCTTGATACGACTTTTTTTGTCCTGAACCGAGTTTTTTAGGTCAGGAGCGAGTTTATTGGGTGAAAACACTACACAAAACTGTTGGTTTGAAATAAAGTTTGATCAAAAGTTCTCTACAAACATTGATTTTATATATAGATGAAACCCGCACATTTTGAAAAAAGATTGATCAAAATGTATGAGTTTGATTTTTGTGTAGAGCTTATTTTATAAAAAAGATTGATTAAATTGATGCTTTATTAAAAATGTTTAAGACATCTCGCTTTTGCCCATCTACAAAATAATTTTCAAGTATAATAAAACTATCAAATATATTAAAATCTATATCATCAAAAATGGATAAAGCCTCACATATTTCTTCAAACATCGTCATATTTATATATCTACTAGTATCTCGATGTATTGTCCCTATCAAACACTTATTTTCCTTTAAAAGAATTTTAAAGTTATTAAAAATCACTTTATCATCTAATTCATAATTATCAATTAAAGAAATACATTTATCATATGAACTAGCAGCCATCGCCATTTTTCTTATACTTTCAGTGTAACCTTCTTTTAAGCTATCTATAGTAACATTTGGCTTCTCTTTACAAATAACAGGCAATGACAATAAATCTTCGGCTATTGTAATAAAAGAGTACTTCTTAGGTATGGAAGAAATCATTGCATTTAAAAAAGGTTTTCTGTCCATAGTAGCTGAACTTATAATCAGTAAACTTCTATCGGAAGAAACTAGCCTTTTTACCTCTTCTATTACTTTAAATGGTATAGAATTTATTATTTGATATTCTTCTAAAGACACCTTCATCTCTAGCTTATCTATTTTTATAAACGGAGTCGTACAATACTCAGATATACATTCTAAAAAAGAGCACTCTTCTAACTCCATATATCTATAATTCTCATCTTCTGATTCTTTATTAGCACCTATATATTTAGATATCATTTCATAATCATAATAATCATAATTTTGTATAGATAGAGATTCTCCATCTGTTCCTTTCAAAAATACTATATCTTCTTTAACAGATATTTCCCTAACTTTTAAACTCATTAAATACCCTAATAATCCAAGTCCTTTATTATAGAGTTCAAACCTATTCACAAGAGCATTTCTTTCATACTCTGTTTTAAATTTCATCCCAATATCTCGAAAATATTGTTTTATCGTTGCCGTATTATAGATATCTAATTTGGCCTTAGAAAACAAATACTCTTCATACTCTTGATTAAACTTAAATATTATTTTTTGTTCATCTAAATTAGATTTCTCAACTATGTCAAATATCTTTAATTCAAGTACGTCTTCTTTGTATTCCTTTAAAAACGTTTGATAAGTAGAAATAAAACCTATAACATCTGATTTAGAAACCTTTTTATGTGTTTGATAATCAATCTTAGGGTTTTTAATAAGTGAATTAACTACGGTAGAATCAAAAAAACTAATTGCTATTTTATGAATTATTGCTTCTAAAATAAGTTCATCAAAATCCGAAACTAAATCTTTATAGTTTTTTCTTAACAAAATTTTCAATTCTTTTTTTAAACTAGTTATTGATTGATCTTTTGGTTGATCTTCAAATATAAAATGCAATTTTTCTACAAATTGGTTTAGCTGTACTACTGAATTAATTTCAATTATTTCAGCAAAGTGCTTAGGATATGTATTTTTAAATTGCTCAACAAATTTAGAAATACATATATCACAAGCGTTTTTCTCGCATCTATCACATACAATCCCAACTCTTTCGAAATATTCCCTAATAGTATTTTCTTTATTTTTATTAGACTCGTGTTTTATCAATAAATGAAGGATATACGAAATACCTTTTTCTTTATTTAAAGTAAATATATTTCCATCTTCTTCAAAAATATCTGTACTAGGCACTTTCGTATTTGTATTAAAAAATAGCATATGATCATCAGCTGTTTGTTTATAGAAATTATATATAGTTTTTGAAATTTCTGGTGAATATAAACCTATACTTTTTTTATAGAACTTCACTTCAATCGATTCATTTCTATTATTAGTATTAAAGACTCGAATATCTGCACCACACTCTATGCCTACACTTGAATTATCATTTTTCAACTTGAGTAATTCTTTAACAGCTAGGTATATTTGCTTGTAATATCCATTTATAGATCCAGCGACGTCTGTTATCATAAAATCCCTACCTTCTACCAATTCAAATTTCCCCTCATATTAGAGACATTATTTAAATATAAAAATGGTGACTCTTGAGCTCTAATAAAATCTTCTTGTCTAGGTCTATATCTTTGTTGTCCTATCATGATATAACAAGCTTCAATTGCCCTCGTAACCCCCACATAATGTAAATTCAATGCTTGTATATAATCTTCTTCAGATACCCAATCGCCTTCAGGAGGTAATATCCATTTATATAAATCCAATAAAAATACACATTTAAATTCTAGACCTTTAGACTTATGTAGCGTCATAATATTAATTTCGTTTTCCGTTGCAGGTTTGAAGCTATATAACGCTTCTTCACTCTCCAATATTTCTGTAAGCAGTTGAATTATTCTCTCATCTTTTTGTTCAGGATAGATTAATTGAGCTATCTTAATAAATTCTTTTATATTTTTTTGAAAATTATCATCCTCTAGACCAAATAGCATACTTATTAATTCTAAACATTTTCTAAAATCTTTATAATAGAACTCTTCATTTATATACTTACTTACGAAATCAAGAACAGTGATTTCATTAAGTTTAAACAAATAATATGAAATTAATATATCATTGAATAAACTTGCCCAATTACCATTAATTTTATCTAAGGGGGTATCTACAAATAACTTATTATCTACGGATAAAAAATTAGCAGCTCTTCTAGCTGTATCATTTCCTCGACATAAAATTGCAAAATCACTATTCCTATTTATATTAAATTTGGTTTTAATTTCTTCTAAGTTATTTTCAATAGCATAAATAATTTGCTCATCCGTTCCTCTTACATTAACCTTAAATACTCTCTTATCTTTTTCTATGTGTTCTCTCTTAACACCCATTAATTCTAATGAATAATCCGATATTGACTTATGACATCTATGGTTACGAGTAATTTCTAAATGCGTAAAATCATCATCGCCTATCAAAGATAATAAATATTTTGAGTATCTATTACTGAATGCGTAAATAGCTTGATCTAAATCTCCAACAGCTATTCCTATAATGCCGTTATTAACTAGCTTCAAGAATATTTCATGTTGAATTTCACCGCAGTCTTGATATTCATCAATAAAAACATGGGTATATCTAGCTTTAAGGTATATTAAACACTGAGGTACATTATTTAAAATAAATAAGGCTGTTTCGCCACTAATCTCTAAGAATATCAAACCTCCTTGGAGCGATTCCTCTAGTAGTTCAAATAATTTTTTATCATTACTATTTTCTTTCAACTTCTTTAATCTTTTAAATTTAGGGTAATCGTCTATTGAATCCTTAACTTCTAATGGTTCTCCTTTTCCAAATAAAAGCTTTGAAAAAGGGATAATAATTTCGGAAATATAAAATTTATCTATAGTACCAAAAAAGTGATAATTACTTTCAGTACTTTTTCTTTTGTAACGTTGCTCTAGCTCCTGACTTGCTTTTCTTGTAAATGAAATAGCTATAACACCCTGATAACTTAATAAGTTTCTAGAAATATCAATCATTTTTTCGATAATAGTATATGTTTTACCGCTACCTGGTTTAGCAGTTACCACCAAATTTCCTTGATCTTCAATAATTCTCATTTGTTCAGATGTAGGTTTAGTTGCTTTTTTCATTCTCATTAACAACCTTTTTAGCTAAATTTTTTATTTGTTTAAGTGGTTCTGAAATTTTATCGTCGCTTAAACACTTTAAATCATCAAAGTGAGCTTTTAAAAATTTCAGCATATTTTCGGCTTTTGCTTTTTGCATCTTATCTACAGTGCTTTTTACTGCTCTAGTATTATAGAACTTTTTTAGCGAACTAAATAAACTACTGTTGGCTAAGTCATTCTCCAAATCAATTTGTGATATATATATATTGTCTTTTTCTACCTCTTGAATAATATACTTAGCTAGACTTTTCGCTACTTGTGGATGCTGTCTAGATTTTAACCATTCATTTTTCAATTGATGGGCTTCCCAATATTTGATTAACTCTTGATTATCCTCTGTTTGTAGAAGTTCTGTATAAATCCCCATGACTCGTGATATGCCACCTTGGAAAGAAAACTCAACGTCCTTTTTTCCAATTTTTTTTGTTTTATTAAAAATATCATTATCAGTTCTTAATACAAAAGGAATGTCTAGAGCCAAACAAATTTTTATATATGGCTTAAACCCAACACCGTTAACAGATATAATTGACACATTCAACCTATCTAAATCAATCTCTAATTGTTTAGCTAAAGCAGTATAGAACAGCTTTTCTGAAGGACCTTCAACTAAAAATACTGCATTTACAAAAAATACATCAGATGTTATAGCATCTAATCTATAACCAAAATCATCAAAATTCATTTTTAACTCTTCACTACATCCACCTTTTGCAGCTTTAGTAGATTTATTCTTAGAATATAGTTTGACAATCCTATCAGGCTTAAACTCTGTTGCAATATACGGAGAATGTGTAGTAATAAAAACTTGCTCCCCGAATTTTTCCAACAAATAACTAGAAAGCTTGCGCTGTTGTTGTGGATGTAGGTGAGCCTCTGGTTCTTCTATAGCATAGAAAGTTACTTTCTCTAAAGAACTCACATTTTTTTGTTTAGAAACCCATGTAGCTAAAAAGATTTGATTATTTCTACCATCTCCACCTAAAGTTAAAGCACCTTCATCCGTACTATATGTTAATTCTAAGTTATCTAACATTCTAGTAGCATCAGAATTAGTATTCTTGTAAGTTAATACTTTGCCTTCATTATGTATAGCAAGTAAACTTAATTCGTTATTTACTTTATTTAGAGATTCTTGAATATAATTCAAACGGTCCACTCTTTTATTTACAAGTTCTAAGTTACGCTTAATTTTGAGAACAGATTTCTCGTCTGATTGCGTTTGTTCTTCCGTCAATTTTAATTTAGCATCTTCTAAAATTTGGTTTTTTTCTCTTTTCATAAAAGATTCTAAATTTCGATTTGTATTCACGTATTCCATGTTTAACCGCTTAATATAAAATCGTGAATTTCTTTCTTCTAACGTTTCTTCTGTAGCCCCCGAAAGAATACTATATTCACTCTTCTTTGAATTCTTATATTGTATATAAACTGTTTCGTTGTTCAAATCTCCTTTAAATACAGATATTAAACAATCCTCCGTAACTTCTACAAGTTTTACTGTTATTTCAATAGAATCTGATTTGGTATAAACATTGTAATCACTGTTAAATAAATCTAAGTCCCTATCACTTAAACTACGATCAAAAAGAATACGTAATGCATAAATTAAGTTTGTTTTTCCAACATCATTAGCTCCAATAATTAAAGTTTGCTCTGCAAAATTAATTTTTTCATTATCAAAATTTCTAAATCCTTTAATTTTTATCCACTCTATTTTCATTAGACAAATCTCCCATTATGTTTATCAAAAAAATTTAATTGGCATATGCTAAGTACCGTTAGGCGAAAATTATTAGACCTATTTTCAATAATAATTTAGTTATGTTAACTATCCACCTAAACTTGCCGATGCTAAACGGTATTTCTTTTGAAACTTATTAATCATCAGATCGATTTCCTTATCAGAAAAACTATTAACCTTTTTTTCAAAAAAATCCGATAACTCTTTATACAATTCGAAAATTAATATTTCTTCCAAAAGGTCACTTTGAATCATCAGAAATCTCTGTACTTTCATTCCACTAGTACTAACTATCCATTGATTATTATCTATGTGTATCCAGCTAATCCCATAATAGTTTTTATTGTTATCTGTTCCTATCCATACATTTGGGATGGAACTTTTTATTTTTTTTGCTTCAAATAACTTTCTAATTTCATTTCTAATATCAAAAGATAAGAAAAATGGGAACTTTTTTTGGTAACCTGATATCGAAATTATTGATTCAGGAGAGAATGGCTCATCATATGGAACCGCCCCATTTCTCTGTGCCTCATAAAAATATTCAGCTGAAAACCAAACCTCTATACACCAACTCAAAAGGTCTAAACTGCGATACTTCTTATCCAAATACAAGGAGTTAATTCTTAAAAGAGGGAGATTAAACCTTTCCGCTAATCTATTTTTAATTTTATCTCTCGACTTTTGAACTTCTGTTGAATGGGCCTTCCCATCAAACTCTACTGCAAATAATGGTTGCAATGTTGTATTATCATATACAGTAAAATCAAAATGTGATTTTAAAGCGAAAGAATACTCTTCATTTGAAATTCCACTATCAGTGATTGGAAATATATCCGCAAGTCTCACCTTGGGAAATACTGATGCATTAACAGTCTTACATACTTCATCAAGTCTTTCATAAGTTATTTTTTCGTAATTGTTAAAAATTCTCTTTTTTAGGATCGTACCACCCTCTTAATAGATTTCTATTCAAAGTTTATACTCCCTATATCAAAAATCTCGGTTCCTAAATCGGTTTACCCTATTTTTTCTTTGAAATTTAAAAATAAGAATATAAATAACACAATTTCAACATTAAACATTAAACATAAATTTAATCTCATTTAAAAATAGTTGATTTATATTCTGTGCCATAGTTTGAAACGCTACGATAATATCAATTCTCTTTTTTAAATTCTAATTTATCCAATTACCTTCTCCATCACTTCAATCCCATAACTCTCAAAAATATCTATCAACTTTTCAGCCTTCGCTTTAAATCCTTGAGTAACACCTACATTTACACCATCTGAGTTAACATATTGATAACTCAAATATTTAAATCCGCCCCGAGGTCCTACATATTTCACAACATCATATGCTGTTTTTAATTCTTCCAATTCTTTCCTTTTTCTTTTCTCCGCTTCAGCTAAATATTCCTCATCAATGATTTCAAGCGACTCCCATAACACATCTAAAATCCCTTTGCCCGGAAAATTGACGCTTACAAAACGGTCATCATTTTTGCTCCATCTACCTACTTGTCCTACAGTAACTCCTTCTGATCCCGCTACTAGTCCTGATAAATACTTTGTCAAATCAGCGGTTAATCGTACTTTTATTTTCCTCATAAACTAAGCCTCCTTAAATTTAAATAACTTTATTCAATATCACAGTGGCTCTATGTCTATATTCCTTTTTCCCATGCCTCAACGTTAAATAATTTATCCGTTTATAACTTAACTGCGCCTTATCCCATACACCATTGTTATCTATCAAACCTTTGAGTATTGCATTTAGTTCATACATTTTATTCTCAGGTCTATTAGTAAAATAAATGAACGTTGAAATTGCTTTATCTTCTCGTTCAACTTCTATTACATCAAAAGCCTTTCCAGAGAATAGTTTCACTTCGGCAATGACATATTTCCTCTCCGTCACACCATCACTCAAGTACACAAATCGTTTATCAGAGAATTTCTTTAAGCTGCCTTGAATAATATTGATTGACTCGACCTCGCGAAAGCTTTGTAGCACACGCATAACTTTTAGAAATTCTCCTAGTTCACCATCTATTTGAACCTCCATTAATGGCTGGTGTTCTAAACCTCTAACAACATTATTTCCTCCTACATCTGCTGTAGAGCGATAGTTATTACTATTGATAAGGCGCTTTTTCGTATTCGCATCCTCGAAATCACGTATTTTGTTTGTCTTCCTAGGTACTTTCGTTATCTTCGGCATTGTTGTGTATACATGAACTTGATTCTCCATTTCAACAACATCAAAATTGTCTGTTGTTCCGTCGACTTCTTCATCTAATATCAGCTCATCTTGCTGACTGTTTGAACTTTTTTTCGGTTGCAACGTATATTTTTTCGGCTCACCTGATTTAGTCGTTTGGGCTATTTCAGGGTGTGAATATGTTATCTCCTTATATGGGATATGTTTATTATTCACCTTTGTAATTCTCAATATCGTCCCACCACTACTATTTGATTTAACAACCGCGCTTATTGTTATCGGCTGATTAAATAACCAATCAAACTGCAAAATATTTTTTTGATAAAATGTATACGCCAACTCTTCAAATATAGTTCTAACATCCGGATTTGTTAGCATCCATACTAAATGTTGTAAAGGTGTTGGCTTTGTATATTTAACATGATAATTCGACGAAAAATCTAAATGGATCTTATCGGGGGAATAAGTTTCAAGAAAATACTGTGCAAATGAATCCATTTGAAAAAGCAAATACAGTAAAAATCGATTCGGTGCTAAAATACTACGAACTACTTCAATCAAAGGCAAAACATAACTTTGGTTGCCTTGCTTTACAATAAAACTTTTTGAGATATCTTTATCATTCGTTCCTTGTACTTGCCAATCACGCTCATAGCCTGAAACATTATTAGGGTAGATTGTGATGTTTACTTCATCAATGTCTTGTGGAGGGATGCTTTTAGTAATATCCCCATCTACGTAATAATGTTGAATTGCCAAAGCTGGCAGTGTACCCCAATCTGCTAAAATTTTTTCCGTTTTACCTTTTGCTCTAAAATAAGTATGAATCATAATTTTATTATCATGCCAAAAAGGAGAGCTTATCCAAATTAATTGGGCTTGCTCTCCTTTGTTAAAAGGCCAATGTTGTAGTTTAACTCGTTGTTCGCTCATCTTTCTTCACGTCCCGTTTCATCGCTATATAATGTTCTAATATAGGTTTTATTTCATGAAAATGATGTGATTTAATTGCTGCAACTCGTTGCACTTGCCATAAAAGTATTGGCTCGTTATTTTGTAGTAGTTCATCGATGATTTTGTAGCAACGACGTAATTGAAAATCTTGAACAGATTCTGTAATCTGCTGTAGTAACTGTCTTGTTCGAGGTAGCTTATCTAAATGGCGTTCTAAATTAGCTAATATATCTAAACGTTTACCTATTATGGATTGAGTTATGCGTATAGGCTTTTCTTCTTTTAAGAGCTGATTGTGTAGTAATTTTATTTGCTTTACATATTGTAAATCTCGCTTCGCCCAATCAACCGATTTCGATGACTTTTGTTTTCGCTGTTTTACTGGTAAATTTTCTGTTAGCCAAGCGTTATCATGACGGTAAATGGACATATATTGCTTTTGAAATTGTTGTCTTAACTGTGTACGTGAAAAAGTGGGGAAGCGTTTCATCCCTTCAATTAGGTCCTGTTTGTAGTGTACTAATTGAGCATCAACATTTACTAATTTTTCGTACTGCTTTAATTCGACATTTCGATTCAAATTCCTTTTAATTGTTTTCGAATCAACACCTAATTCTCTCGCCATTGCTCGAATGCTTAGGTTTTCACTAGCTAGTTCGTTTAGCTTTTGTAACCAAACCTCGCCAAAAGCTTTCACTCGTCCTATTTTAAAAATATCTGTCGTATGTTTTCTTGCATAAATAAACCCACATGAACATGTAAATGTACCAATCAAATTTTTCGTTTTAAAATCCCTTGTTACGTCTACATCTTGAATGATGAACTGCTTGTAATGCGATGCAGCCTTATTTAAACAAGGAAATGGACCCGCGCCAAATGCACCTTTATCTGTTGAATTTTTTTCTAAATTCTTTATATCCTGTTGTAAAAAATGCAGTAAAAGTAAATGACGTAGTGGATGAACGTGGCGTTTACTATTTCGTAATAATACCTTTAACCAATTGTATTCATATGCTTCGTTTAGTTCACTTTCATATCTTTGTAAAAAGCCTTTCGGGAAATGTGAGCTTACTGCTTGATACAACTCTTTTTGTCGAATACGATTAGAGGCTGTTATTAAATTACGCTCTCTTAATAATGCTCGATACTTTGACGTAACGACTTCTCTTGAAAGCCCATGCAATGGCAACTGTAATAGTTGATACGCTTGCTTTGCTATTGTCACAGCTATTTCCTTATATGGATCAACGTCATAAATAGCCGTTAAATTCATATGCCTTAACTCAAATCGAATGTATTGTATTCGACTATCCGTTGTTGCTGGGTATTTACGTAATGGCACTTCATGATGCGGGCAATAGTTAATACCTTGAAGTTGGTGCTCTCGATGAATGTACGGCTCTCCGTATTGTGCATTATCTGTTTTTGCACATTCAGCACAATAATATAAGCCGTCTTTTTTACAAACACTACCCGCTACAATACCAAGTCTCGTATATAATGCCTGTCCATCTTTTAATACATCTTGTAAAATTTCCTGCTGCCGCGCTTTCGATAAAAACGAAGCATAGTATGGATAAATGGTATGGCTGGCTAAAAGCGATTCCACCGAGTAATGCGGTCCTAGGTTTTCCGCCAAAATAGAAAAATAACTACCAATCTCCACACTCGGTATCACACAACGACTGCCAAACAACTCCTCCAACGTATCTTTACAATCAAGATTTCCACTGTAAAAGTGGTAACGCGCAATGGCTGAATACAATAATTCATTGGGATATGGGTTTGTGAAGAAAGGTAGCATTTAATCACTCCTAAAATATTAAGAAACTATACAAATATTTTATTTGCGTCTATTTCAAAACCTGCATTTTTTAATTCTTTAAATAATTCCAGATGCCAACCATTTCCTGAGTCATAATTAATATATACGACTCCTGATATATCATTTGGTTTTTCAATCTCATCTTTAACTAAAGCACATACTCTTTTTCTTCCTAATCGCCCTATTAAAAGACCATGTTCAAATACCACATTTTGTCTTGCTCTCATTTGCAAATTCTCGTCATTTTTAGCTTTTCCTAAATCACAAGGAGTATAAAGTACAATTCCATACCCTACGTCTGTATGTTCTTCAAGTTTCTCGATAATTGTCGATCCACCACTAGCTTGTTCATGTAAAATGATTGGTTGTAAATCCAATCTTTCTAAAAATCTAGCAACAGAAAGTTTAACAGCTTCATCATGTCCGTGTACTATAAATACTTTCTTAGTATCAAGTTTCTCAGGTGCGCTATCTATCGATAAAATCGGAACATTTTTTACTTTTGAATTAGCCTCTTTAATAATTTCCGCTGTAATATCCCGAGTGTAATCTTCACTATTAAAAACTTGCTCTTTTGTAACGACCCATACAAGACCTTGAGCTAAATTTGCTTGCTTTCTATCTCTTATGATTTTTATAGATTCATCAGTAGTTTTGATTATTATTCTGATAATATTTTTAGAGTTTAAAAAATAACCACTAAATTGCAATTTACCTTCTTGCAAATATGGAACTATTATTTCATCAATAATTTTTTCTTTGTCTTCCTTATCAAATTCATACAGTTCTAAATTTTTATCCGCCCCAGGAATATCAGTTACTTCCATGAACACATGATACAACATTAACTCAGCCCCTTAACATCCTAATATTTTACATAAATATTTTAACATATCCATTCTCTCTTAATAATTCATATGGATGTTTATTTTGCTTCAATGCTTGATTTCTTAAATCTAATAAAGGTAATGTTAAAAGAGAATTACCTTTTAATTCTCTTTTTTCTTTTTTCTGATCATTTACTTTTATTAAATACGGTATTAACTTTGACTTTATGCTATTACTATCTGTATCGGAGGGGAATTGTTCCACTATTTTTTGGGTAGCAATTATAATTTCGTTAGAAGACAATGATTCAAAAATTCCTATAGCCGCCACTTCCATACTCAAACTCTCAATCATTTCTTGTTGCCTATACACCAACGTATTCTGCCGTTCCTTCATCGCAGCCTTAACTTTACCTTCATATTGCGTATTCCTCTTATGATTCATCATCAACTCATCTAAATTAATCATAATATCCTCATACTTATACATCGCTGCAAAATCATTGTTTCGAATCGCATTTAACATCGGCTGGATAATTTTCATATCCTTTTTTGCTGTCTGCTTCAACACTTTTGACGTAATAACCTCATCTTCATTACTTTCATCAAATAATGCGCGTTCCTGAGCTAGTATAAAGAGGTTTACTACTACAGACGTTATCCCTTGGCATTCCTCATAAAAAGTCTTTTTAACGTCTTCTGTAAGCGGAGAGCGTGTTTTTAAGCATTGTAATTCCCATAGCGTTTCTAAAAAGAACTCCCATTCCTCACTTTGCTCATCCATTCGATCCCAAATAATTGCACCATCACTTGCCGCGCGTCTTGCTTGGCGGAAGTTGCCTTTAAATAATTGTTGAGCTTTTGATGTGCCAATTAAAACGGTTGGAATACCAACAGTATTTGAAAGTGTTACAAAGAAATTCAGCATTTCTTCTTGGTCATTTTTCGCATGTAATAAGTGCTGGATTTCATCAATCACAAGTACACCAATGCCATACATGCTTGCTAATGAAGTCATATGCAATAGCATTGTTGATGTAACGCGATTTAAATATCCGAATTTCTCTAAATAGCGCGTCCCCAATAAATCATCAATTGCTTTAAAAAAGCTTTTGCATAACGTTGAAAGGCTACCGTCATAGGGACAATCAATTTTGAGCCAGACAATTTGCGTTTTATTAAACGGTTGCTCTTCATACACTTGATGCTTAATGACTTGCGGATACATTAACAACAAACGTTCAATGGCTGTCGTTTTACCAATACCTGAAATCCCTATAATAGATAAGCTGTCCGCTGTTGAACGGATATGATTCAATCGCTCGTCAATGCATTTATGTGCCTGTTCCTCATCTTCACGCAAATGATGCAATGCTCGGATTCGTTCAAGAAATGATTTATCTAATGGATTACGTGCTAAATAGCCTCTACGAATTAATGTGGATAAGCGACGCTCTACTTCGAAATGAATGGGTAACGGCTGAATGAAATTTTTTATTCGCTTTAGTACGTGATAGCGAATATTCGTTTCACTTTGCTTATCTTGCTCGCTAATACGTGGTGTCACCATAAATCGCTCTAATACATCATCCTCACTAAAAATGGGTGGTAGCGCTTCGATAAATGGATTTTGAGCGTATTCAGTAAGCTGTTGTGGCTTGTAATTTGCTTCTTCTACATCGCCTTTTAAAACGACATTATTCATCTTTTCCAAATTTCTCATCTCGCTTCCGTTTTAGTTTCTCCATTAAGCGTGAAGACGATTTCTTTTCGGGCTGTTGCTCTAGCTTAGTACGTGATGTAAAGTCGATAATTTCTGCCGGCTGTTCTGCAACTGTAGGGGCTAAATCGAACTTTTCTTCTTCACGATTAGCGGCTTTTTCAATCGCTTTATTATCTCGAATGGCAGCGAGTTTTTCTTTTTTGCTTGTTGGTTGATGCTGTGCCTGTTTCTTCTTTTTCTCTGCCGCCTTAATAATTTGTTCCATCATCGTATCTGCATTAATTGTTAGCTGTATTTGCTTCGCTCGTTCCTCTTCTTCTAGCTCATTTCTTAGTTGTTGCTGGAACACAACATCTTCTAAAAAATCAAGTTTGTATTGCTGGCTTGGTTCTAGCAAAATACATGTTTCGTAACCCATTCCATTATCATTCGGGATATAAATTTTTTCTAAATGACGCGGATCATAAACAATATCAATACTTTTATTTTTCAACTTTGCATACCACTGTTCTTCAATCGCTCGTTTCGAACCGTATAATAAATTTTTAAATTTAATACCTGCTCGTGAAATCGTTGCTCTACCGCGAGGTAATACATTTAACCGTAAAATATCTCGGTCCACCGTTCGAAGTCGCCCTTTACGATTTTGAATGCCCCAATTCCATAAATTAATTGGCGTTGGTACGACACTATCTGTAATCATTTCTTTTTCCATCGGGTATTTATCAATAATTTTATGATTGTGCTGCAAAACTAGTGTGATGATGAGCGCTGTAAATTCTTTTAAATTTAGCGTGGCATCTAATCGATAATCTCTGTCCCCACGCTCTCTATATTCTTTTTGAATAGCACCTGGGGCTTTTTGCTTCACCTTTCCGTTAATCGTGCGGAATTTGCGCTCTACAATACCTTTTAAATCACCGCGATACGCTGTAGTGTTTTCAATTTTAATATTTAAGTTATTAATGATTCCTTCTACTGCATAGCCTTCAAATTCGCCTCGGTCTGCAATAATAATTTCGGGAAGATGATATGTCGGCCATTGTTCCTCTGTAATCTCGATACCATATTGCTCACAAAATTCAACTTTATCGGCAACCATATTATCCAAAGCCATCATTGCTCCAAGCCATGATGGTCCTTCTAAACCTACGTAAATGCCTGTAATAATACGCGAATAAACATCAACAATCGCATAAACTACAGGTCTTCCAATAATTCGATTCACATCAAATGCACTCACTAAATAAATATCTGCAATCGTTGCATCAATTTGAAAGCGTGTGCCAGGTCCATTCGTTTCAACTTTAGAATTACTTAATAACGGACGATGCTTTAGCTCGTATTCTTTTGCACTTTTGCGAAATTCGATGTCCTTCTTAGGGTCTTCTAATTTCTTAAACCAATAATAAAACTGGTGATATGAAGGAATTCGATTCGACTCCCAAATACGGTATTGAATTTCTCCGTTTTCTTTATAGCGGTCTGAGTAAAAATCACGCAAAATAAAACTGTACACGTCTTTTAACGAATAGTTATTTGCTTTACGATAGTATTTATTAATCGCATGCTCAAATTGCGTTTTGATTTCATCCGTAATATTAATACCGCTACGATATTCTCCGTTAACGGTTACTCTACGTGGACGTCCTATTTTTTCATGGCTTAGCTTTTTCGTTTTGCCTCTCCCACCTGAATTTGCATAATCAGGAAGCATTGCATTTTTGTTCATCCCACGCTGCCAATAACGGCTGAGTAATTTTTTCACCTTCGTTTTTCCTAGTCCACTCTGTTCCGAAATCTCTCCAATTTTCGCTTCACGTCCTTGTTTCTGCAAAAGTTCCTTCATGTTTGGAAGTAAATACTTTTCAACCGTTTCCCAATCTTCTTCACGCTTACTTTTTTGGATAACTGTTAATTCACTATCTGGTATTGCTCTAGCAAAAGGGTCCGCTACTATGAGCAACTGACCTTGGTTAAGCTCTAATTCTAAATGGCTATATAGCTCTCTTTTTGGCATAGCACTCGTTGTATCAATATTTACAACGTAGGCATATGATTCCTCGATTTCAATAATCCGAATGCGTTGCGAATCAGCTGTGTACTGTAATACTTGGTTAATATAAATCATCCGTACTTCACCTTCTTCAACTTGCTTTCATCGATAGACTCAATGACAAGCGGTTGCTCCACGTTTAACGGCTCCAACATGTCCACTCGAATCGTTTTCGTTGCGAGTAAATGATAAAACAACGTCATGCCACTCCCTAAAGGCATATGCGTGTCCTTATCAAATTCACTTGTAATAGCTCTAACGCTTCCATCATTCGTTAAAAGGCGTTGTAATAATGCCATAGACAGGTCTTCAATATACTGAGCACTTAGACTTTGGAAAGCGTCATAATGCTCAAGGTTGTAATAGTCATGAATGTAGCTAATGTTTCTCGCCATTTCTTTCGGAATTTCTAGCTCTGTTACAATGCCCCAATCAATTTGCTGTCTTTCCCAATACACGCGCTCAATCTCAAATTTCTCAATGACACGCTCCTTTAACAGCTCGTCTTTCATTTTGATTGTTCTAGCAAGTTCAACCAATCCTTCTCCTTTATCTACGGTTAATAAAAAATCCGTTGTCATCACAATAGGCTCATGCGTTTTTGGGTCTGTAGGATGTTTAATTCCTAACTCATCTGCAATGACAATTGTTTCTTCCAACGGTAGTAAAGGAAATTGCTCTCGAATATCAACAACAAAATCTGAGTATTCAGTTAAATAAAAATAATTCCGTTCCAAATCTGATAGAAACTCGTGCTGCCTGTTTGTTTTAATACCTTTTAATCGTGTGGACCGACCTTGTGAAGAAACATCTTGAATCTTTAACCAAGGTTTATACTCCGAACCAATACCAGCACCGCGACCTTCTTTAATCCATTTTTCGTTTTTAGATGTTCTTGCTCGTTTAGACATAAAAAACACCCCTTTAGACAAATATAATCTAAAGGGGTGTTCCATCGCAACTTTTTTACAACCGTCGCGACTTTATTTTAAACATCGTATCTTTTTTATAAACATCGCAACTTTATTTCAAAGCTACAAAAACCAAACCTACACCATACCCGCCTACTCTACTGTAACCGATTTAGCCAAATTTCTCGGTTTATCAACGTCACATCCACGATGAAGCGCTGCATAATACGCTAGCAATTGCAACGGTACAATCGATACGAGCGGGGTTAAGTGTTTATTCACAGTTGGAAGAATGAATTGGTCTCCTTCTGCTTCTGTTTGTTCTGTACTGATGATGCAAGCGTGTGCTCCGCGTGCCACGACTTCTTTTACATTCCCGCGTATATTCAAATTCACGTTTTCCTGCGTATTTATGGCAAGGACAGGTGTGCCTTCTTCAATTAACGCGATGGTTCCGTGTTTTAATTCTCCCGCCGCAAATCCTTCTGCTTGTATATACGATATTTCTTTTAATTTTAGCGCTGCTTCTAGAGAGACGTAATAATCTACGGCACGTCCAATGAAAAAAGCGTTCCGTGCATCTGTTAAATACGTCCGCGCTAGTTGTTCGATGGTTTCTTTTTCCCCGCAAATAGTTTCTACTTCGTTTGCTACAATCGATAACTCTTTGACTAAATCAAACGATATAGATAGTCCTTTTTGTTTAGCAAGGTCATTCGCCAAAATGGCAAGGACTGCTAGTTGTGCTGTGTACGCTTTTGTAGACGCTACGGCGATTTCTGGACCTGCATGTAAAAGAAGTGTTGCGTCAGCTTCGCGCGATAAGGTAGACCCGGGAACGTTTGTCATCGTAATGGTTGGGTATCCTAAATTTTTTACATTCACAAGTACAGCTCGGCTGTCTGCTGTTTCGCCGCTTTGGGAAATGAAAAGAAACAATGGTTTTTCTGTTAATAACGGCATGTTGTACGTAAATTCGCTTGCGATGTATACTTCCACTGGAATTTTAGCGAAGGCTTCCATCAATTGTTTTCCGACAAATCCCGCATGGTAACTCGTACCGCAGGCGATGATATAAATTCTGTCTGCTTGTAACATTGCTTGACGGATGTTATCTGCAATGTGTAATTCTCCGCTTTCGTTTTGATATTGTTGGATGATTTTACGAATAACAAATGGTTGTTCATCAATTTCTTTTAACATGTAATGATCATACGTACCTTTTTCAATGTCACTTTCGTCTAATTCTGCTTGAAATGGTTCGCGTGTTTGTACGATGCCATCTAAGTTTTTAATCGTTACTGCGTCTCTTGTAAGCAGAACGATTTCTTCATCCATGATTTCTAAAAACGTATTTGTTACGGCTAACATTGCCATCGCATCACTAGCGATGACGTTAGCCTGTTCACTTAAGCCAATAAGAAGTGGGCTTTTATTTTTCGCTACGTACAATATGTCCGGTTGCTCTGCATCGATAAATGCTATGGCATACGAACCTTTTACTTGTTTTAATGTTGCTTGAAACGCTTTTTCTACATTTCCGTATTTTTTTGTGTTTTCTTCTAGCAATTGAACGATTACTTCTGTATCTGTATCGCTTTTTAACACAATATGTTGTAAATACGCACGTTTTAATGCTTCATCGTTTTCAATGACTCCGTTATGGACGAGCGTAAAACGCCCGCTCGCACTTTGATGTGGATGGGCATTTACTTTACTTGGTACCCCGTGCGTTGCCCAGCGTGTATGACCGATGCCAACCGTTCCTACTACATTCGCATCGACAGCAGTGCGTAACACGTCAATCCGCCCTTTTTCTTTAAATACGTGTACACCTGTTTCATTTGCGATGGCAATACCTGCTGAATCATATCCACGATACTCTAATTTTTCTAATCCTTTCAGCAATCGTTCTTTCGCATCTTCTACTCCAATATAACCGACAATTCCACACATACTCTGTCTCCTTCCAACTACGTACTCTCATCATTGCTTCGTTGTTTGTCCAAAAAGTCACCTTTTTGTTTTTAACGTCGCTCATAGTTGTGATAATCAACTAGAAGGCACCCGCCGAATGTTCGATAAACCTTCTCCTCGTCCACTATTACTTATTCCGTCCGTGTAATAGTTCTGGCGCTCCGACATCACAACTTGTGATATCGTGTAAAAAATATTACGTTACTTTTTTTGGAACGTCAATAAAAAATTTTCATTGAAAACGCTTTTAAAATAACATTTTATATAATTGTAAAAAAACAAACAGCATCTTGAAAAATAGGGCACTGTACCCATTAGCATTATCTTTTACTCTTTCCATTTTAGGCATAAAAAAACCGAACCTTTCTAAAAAGAAAAGTTCGGTCTTGGATTTGCTATTTATGAAGGAGCGCCCTCCGCTTTTTATTCTAATCTAGCTCCGGGCGCTAGGGGCTAGAGTCATAAGCTGGATGGCTCCATGAGGAAAGAACGCCTCATTCTGCCATCTAGCTTATGCTTGTCGCCCCTGACCGAGCGCCCTCCGCTTTTTATTCTTCCACGACTGCTTTTGTTAGGTTGCGTGGAGAATCGACGTCGCGTCCTAGTTGGAGTGCTGTGTAATAGGCGATGATTTGAAATGGTACAATCGATACGAGTGGTGATAATGATTCGTACACTGCTGGGATGACGATTTGATCGCCTTCTTCTTGTGTTTCAGTTGTACTAATCACGCATGTTTTTGCACCTAATGATGCAATTTCTTTCATATTGTGATGAATCACTTTGCTTACGTTCTTTTGTGTGCTGACAGCAAAGATTGGCATACCTTCATCAATTAATGCCATGGTGCCGTGTTTAAATTCTCCTGCTCCGTATCCTTGAGCGTAAATATATGAAACTTCTTTCAATTTTAATGATGCTTCTAACGCTGTATAATAATCCATTGTACGACCTAAGAAGAAACAGTTTTTCGCTTCTGAGAAATAATCACGCGCAACCATTTTATATGGTTCTTTATCTGCAGTAATTGCTTCTACGACGTCTGCGATGTTTGCTAGTTCTTCTGCTACGTTAATTGGTAACGGAAGTCCTTTTTGATTTGCAAGGTCTGCTGCAATCATAGTAAGGACAACAAGTTGTGCCATGTATGCTTTTGTCGATGCGATTGCAACTTCTGGACCAGCATGTAGTAACAATGCATGCGATGCTTCCCGAACAAGTGTAGAATCAGGAACGTTTGCAAGTGTTAAAGTCTTGTAGCCTAATTCTTTCACTTTATTGAATACTAGTAAACTATCTGTTGTTTCTCCGCTTTGAGAAATAAAGATAAAGAGTGGATTTTTTGATAATAACGGCATGTTATACGCAAATTCACTCGCAATGTGCACTTCTACCGGTACTTGTGCCCATTTTTCAATTAAATCTTTTCCGACTAATCCAGCATGATAGCTTGTGCCACATGCGATAATATATAAAGTATCTGCCGCTAACAAACTTTGACGAACATCAGCTGCTAACTGAACTTGGTTCGCATTTGTATACTCGTTAAGAAGATGACGAATGACGGCCGGTTGTTCGTCGATTTCTTTTAACATAAAATGCTCATAATTTCCTTTATTCATTTGTTCTGCCATGATGACAAAACTCCCTTCAACATAAACTTTCATCATCATGATGTTGGTTGTGCAAAAAGTCACCTTTTTGTTTTCAACATCACTTACGGTTGTGATGAAGCAACCAGAAGGCATCCGCCGAAAAACTCGATCACGTCTATCTTCCGCTACTTCTTTCTATTGAAATAGTTCGATACACGTATCCCACTTTTGTTCGTACAAAAAGGAATCAACCTTCTCCTCGTCAACTATGTGCTAATCCGTCCCAACATAGTCCTGGCGCTTTTTGGCTCTTCAGAAGAAAAGCCTGAAAAAATCATACTTGAATTTACATCATTAGTCAATACGAACACAAATTTGTAAACGTTTCCTCGTAAAAACAAAAATAGATGCACGTGTTTTTGTCCACTTGTGCATCTATTTTTTCGTTATCTTATGCTTTTGCTCCTAGTTCTTCTTCTACCACCGCCACGATTTCATCGACATATGCTTCACATAAACTTTCTGTTTCTGCTTCTGCCATGACACGAACGAGTGGTTCTGTTCCAGATGGACGAACTAAAACACGACCGTTGCCAGCCATTTTGTGTTCGACTTCTTCGATTTTTTGTTGTACACGTTCATTTTCAAACACAGCTTTTTTATCTGTCACACGTACATTTTTTAAGACCTGTGGATATTTTGTCATTTCACTCGCAAGTTCTTGTAATGATTTTCCTGTTTTCTTCATAATATTTACGAGTTGAATAGCACTTAACATGCCATCACCTGTTGTTACATGTTCTAGGAAAATAATATGTCCTGATTGTTCCCCGCCAAGTACGTAGCCACCTTCACGCATTCCTTCCATTACGTAACGATCTCCTACTTGTGTTTGAATGGATTGAATACCGGAAGCTTCTAATGCTTTGTAAAAGCCTAAGTTACTCATGATTGTAGAAACAACTGTATCATTTTTTAATAAATCATGTTCATGTAAATATTTCGCACAAATAAACATAATTTGGTCACCATCGACCGTCGTTCCTTCATGGTCGATCGCAATGAGTCGATCGCCGTCTCCATCAAAAGCAAGGCCAATATCTGCTCCTGTTTCTTTTACAAATGCACTCAAGGCTTCTGGATGTGTCGAACCAACACCTTCATTAATATTTAATCCATCCGGAGATGCCCCCATTGTGGAAATATCCGCTTCTAAATCTGCAAATAAATAAGAAGCTAATGAAGAAGTTGCACCATGTGCACAATCTAGTGCTACATGAATACCAGAAAAGTCTTCATCAATCGTTTGTTTTAAGTGAGAAATATATTTTTGACCACCTTCAAAGTAATCAATCACATTCCCTAAATTTCCTCCGATTGGACGTGGTAATAAATCTGTTTCTGCCTCTAGTAATTTTTCCATTTCTAATTCTTGTTCATCCGTTAATTTAAAACCATCTGGGCCAAAAAACTTAATCCCATTATCTTGTACAGGGTTGTGAGAGGCAGATATCATCACACCCGCTTGTGCTCCTAATGCTTTCGTTAAATACGCAACTCCTGGTGTAGAAATAACACCAAGACGCATTACTTCACAACCGATGGATAATAATCCCGCTACAAGGGCACCTTCAAGCATTTCACCAGAAATACGTGTATCGCGACCTAGCACTACTTTCGGTTTTCCTTCTGTTTGAATATCTTTCGTTAAAATATATCCACCACAACGCCCTAGTTTATATGCTAGTTCTGCCGTAAGTTCGGTATTTGCTACACCTCTGACACCGTCTGTTCCAAAATATTTACCCATTTACATGATCTCTCCTTCATGCCATGAAATATTTATCGTTAATAAAGAAAGCTCTGCACCAAATGGCGATGATTTCTTATGTTTATCCATTCCTAGAAATAGATAACACGAACTCCTTCATTAATCTTTGATTCGAATTGTTGCTTTTTTCACTTCTGCTGTCACTTTTACATTTTGTGGACTATTAAATTCAATGGATACATCGTGGTCTCCGCTTGATAACGTCGTTAAATCAACATAGGCTTCAATATCTCTTTGACTCATTGATTCTAACACAGATGGAGCGCCTTTCACAACGACGTCTATTTTTCCGCTATCTGGTGTAACGAAAAACGCTTTAAAGCCATCGGATAATCCAGCCATTTTAATTGGCAATTTTGTGAAGGTGGAAGTTGCTTCCTTCTCTACATCAATATGCACCTTCACCTTGTCAGGGTCCACTTTTGTTGCATCTTTTGGTACCGTCACAGGCACTTCAATGGTTGTATCTTCTTGAATTTTAGATAAATCAATTTGTCCACCATCCACAAACTCAATATTCTCTAATACTGTTTGCGGCCCAAAAACCGTCACTTTTTCAGGTTCTGGCGTAATCGATACGATACTTAATCCTTCTGGTAACGAACCCTGACGATTAATTTTAAGTGGGACTTCTTTATATGGGAACGTAATCGGTACTTTGACGTCGACTACGGCTGGATCTGTTAGAATATCAACGATTTCGCTATCTTTATTGTAAACATTGACTGGAATGGTTTCTTGGATTGTTTCTTTTTTCCCTTCTACGTCAATGTATCCTTTAATATAAGAAATTTGATCAATTTGTTCCCTAGTACCTGTCACTTTAATAACATTTGGGTTTGCAATCGGCTTTTCCGTCGCAAATCCGTCTGGGAGCTTGTTAACATTCATTAATTCAATTTTAACTGGAAACGAAGCGGTAATTTTTTCTTCGATTGTGACGTCAATCATTTTCGGGTCTACTTTTACGTCTAGCTTGTTCGAAATGTTTTTATACTGAACGGGAACTTGTTGTTCTCCAGGTTGAACATTTTGTAAATCAATAAAAAACTCATAATCTTTGTTTAACTGCGTTTTAGTAATTAAAGACGTTTGTCCTTTTAACGTCACGGTTACTTTTTTAGGGACGTTGGATACGATAAATTTATTTTGATCATAATACACGACTAATTTTACTTCAAATTGTTCCTGTGTCTCTTTTGCCACTCGGAATGGATTACCTGCAGGATTTGCAGATTCGTCCAACGTTACAATAAAATACAACATGAGTGCCAGTAAAAAAGCCGTGATTTTGACAAACCAAGGACTTTTAAACATTTTATCCATTTCGTTTTCCTCTCCATTGCCAACGTGTCGTCACTTGTGGCGTTTCATGGGCTAATTCTTGCAATAATATTTCTCGTAAGTCTTTTTCTGCAATATTCCGCAATAATTCCCCATTTTTCGCAAGTGACACATACCCGGTTTCTTCTGAGACAACAACGGTTAAACTATCGGTCACTTCACTAATTCCTACTGCTGCCCGGTGTCTTGTTCCTAATTCTTTTGAAATAAAAGGACTTTCTGATAAGGGCAAATAACAAGCAGCTGCTAAAATTTCATTTTCATGAATAATGACTGCCCCGTCGTGAAGTGGTGTATTTGGAATAAAAATATTAATTAAAAGTTCGGAAGATAGCTTCGCATGTAATGGAATACCCGTTTCTACATAATCGCTCATCCCTGTTTCCCTTTCGATGCTCATTAACGCACCGATGCGTCTTTTCGCCATATAGTAAGTAGCTTTTACGATTGCCTCTACATGTTTTTCAACCGCTTCTTCTTCTGGACTTGTCCCCCGTGAGAAAAACTTTCCCCGCCCTAACTGTTCTAATGCCCGCCGCAATTCTGGCTGGAAAATAATAATAATCGCTAACAAACCGTATGTAATGGCCTGATTGACCAACCATTGCAATGTTTTTAAACCTAATAAGTAACTCACTGCCCAAACAAGCAAAATGACAATAATACCTTTTAATAACTGAACAGCTTTCGTTCCGCGTATGACCATCATTAATTTATAAATGACATACGTGACGACTAAGATGTCTAAAATATCAGCTAAATAATTCCATATTGAAAAATCAGCGGGCATCTATTTTTCCTCCAAACTCTCACAAAATACAGGTATATTAACCTCTATAGTATATCATAGATACATTTCACCTTAATATTCTTCCAAACGAAAAATAAAAAACTTGGACCTTCGCCAAGTTTTTTATTTCGTTAATTATTCGAACATACTTTTGATTTTATACCATAACCAATCAAATAATTCGTCAATTTCTTCTATTTCCCCTGTTACCTCTCCCGCATTTGCTAAATATTGATTGCCGTTTATAATGACCGCGTCACCATGTAACTCTCCTTCAATCCGTAAATCCCCATTTTGAATGATTAAATCATCTTTTACAACAGTGCCTGCCGGAATAACTACTTCTTGTTTTTGATGGTCTACTACTACTTGATTTGTCTTTTCAATCGCAGCACCCGACACTTGAAATTGGCCGCTCTCTTCT
Source organism: Massilibacterium senegalense (assembly GCF_001375675.1). NCBI lineage: Bacteria > Bacillati > Bacillota > Bacilli > Caryophanales > Bacillaceae > Massilibacterium > Massilibacterium senegalense. The sequence goes on from NZ_LN831785.1 coordinate 519,281, forward strand.
GTCCAAGACTGATACGTACCACCAAACATGAAGACAAAGAAAATCGCACAAGCCACTAAAAATGGATGTTGTACAAACCATCGTTGTGCTTGAAATCGTTTTTTCTCTTTTGGCAACTGCTTTAATAAATCATCGACAAAATGTTCACTCGGGAACTCTTTTTTCATATTTTTTAAATGCGTTTCGACTTCCATTAGTTCATAAAAATGATTTTTGCAGTCAGGGCATTGTTTGATCTTTTGGTGTAAAAGTTGGTATTCATCCGCTGTAATTTCTTCATCTAACTGTTTATGCATCAGTTCGATAATTGTTTTATCACATTTCATAACCGATGATCTCCTTTACGTAAACTGACGTAATTTCTTCCGTAAGGCTTCCCTACCACGATGGATTCTCGTTTTTACTGTTGCTACCGGAATGTCAAGAATTTCACTTATTTCTTTTAAGGACAAATCATTCATATATTTTAACGTAATGACGATCCGATATTTAGGCGACAAAGTACTAATCGCTTCTTGTACCCACGCTTGCACTTCCATCGTCTCTACTTCGATTTCTGGGCTCCTCGTATCTGCTTCTAATTGCTGATACATCGTCTGTCCATCTGAACCAACAATTTCTGCATCTAAAGAGTAATCAGGCTTTTTTTTACGTAAACGATCAATGGATACATTGGTTGNTCGACTTCCATTAGTTCATAAAAATGATTTTTGCAGTCAGGGCATTGTTTGATCTTTTGGTGTAAAAGTTGGTATTCATCCGCTGTAATTTCTTCATCTAACTGTTTATGCATCAGTTCGATAATTGTTTTATCACATTTCATAACCGATGATCTCCTTTACGTAAACTGACGTAATTTCTTCCGTAAGGCTTCCCTACCACGATGGATTCTCGTTTTTACTGTTGCTACCGGAATGTCAAGAATTTCACTTATTTCTTTTAAGGACAAATCATTCATATATTTTAACGTAATGACGATCCGATATTTAGGCGACAAAGTACTAATCGCTTCTTGTACCCACGCTTGCACTTCCATCGTCTCTACTTCGATTTCTGGGCTCCTCGTATCTGCTTCTAATTGCTGATACATCGTCTGTCCATCTGAACCAACAATTTCTGCATCTAAAGAGTAATCAGGCTTTTTTTTACGTAAACGATCAATGGATACATTGGTTGCAATACGAAATAACCATGTTGAAAAAGTTCTTGATAGATCATATTGTTCAATATTCATATACACCTTTAAAAAGGTTTCTTGCGTAGCATCTTCTGCTTCTTGACGATTTCCGAGCATACGAAAACAAACGTAATACACTCGATTTTTGTATTCCTCGACAAGTTGGGCAAATGCTTGCTGGTCCCCTTTTTTTATTTTTTTTATGATTTTTTTCTGCTCTAGATTATCCATTGTTTCAATCCCTGTCCTTATTGCAGTTATTCTATATACGATTGTAAACAAAAAAGGTTTCATTTCCTATGTTTTTTTAAAAAAAATAAAAAAACCTTAAATCTGTGACGATTTAAGGTTATCATTTCTAAAATGGTGAGCCATAGAGGATTCGAACCTCTGACCCTCTGATTAAAAGTCAGATGCTCTACCGGCTGAGCTAATGGCTCATAAAATGGTTGGGCTAGCTGGATTCGAACCAACGCATGACGGAGTCAAAGTCCGTTGCCTTACCGCTTGGCTATAGCCCAATAATAGAAAAATGGTGGAGGGGGACAGATTCGAACCGCCGAACCCTCAGGGAGCGGATTTACAGTCCGCCGCGTTTAGCCACTTCGCTACCCCTCCACAGGAACTGGTGCCGGCAAGAGGACTTGAACCCCCAACCTACTGATTACAAGTCAGTTGCTCTACCAATTGAGCTACACCGGCATAGGTAAATGTAATTTGGATGGTGGAGGATGACGGGTTCGAACCGCCGACCCTCTGCTTGTAAGGCAGATGCTCTCCCAGCTGAGCTAATCCTCCATACACATAAATATTCGTTTTAAAATGGGAAACTGTACAGGATTCGAATAAACGTTTATATGCTAGTCCAGCACTCACCGATTTATTTGTGATAAATGGTGACCCGTACGGGATTCGAACCCGTGTTACCGCCGTGAAAGGGCGGTGTCTTAACCGCTTGACCAACGGGCCAAATCCCAATATAAATGCGCTCTCTGGAGCTTCCAAGCGGATTTGAACCGCTGACCCCTTCCTTACCATGGAAGTGCTCTACCTACTGAGCTATGGAAGCAAATGGCTCCACAGGTAGGATTCGAACCTACGACCGATCGGTTAACAGCCGATAGCTCTACCACTGAGCTACTGTGGAATAATAAAAAAGAATCGCCTGGCAACGTCCTACTCTCACAAGGAGAAACCCCTCACTACCATCGGCGCAAAAGAGCTTAACTTCCGTGTTCGGCATGGGAACGGGTGTGACCTCTTTGCCATTATCACCAGACAAAGTTATTCTTTCAAAACCAAATAACGAATGTTGTACAACCAATTTAGTATTAGGATAAGCCCTCGACCGATTAGTATCTGTCAGCTACACG
>NZ_LN831786.1:0-6392 GCF_001375675.1 Massilibacterium senegalense
TGGAAAAGAGTACATGGGCATCGAACGATCTACTTTCGTTATGAACAAGGAAGGAATCATAATGAAAGAATGGAGAAAAGTTCGAGTAAAAGACCATGTAGAACAAGCACTTACATTTATTAAAGAAGAAATGTAAAAAAACTTCCTAATATTTGAACGATATAAACCCATCGAAAGAAAAGAACGGACAAACTTTTATAAAAAGTATTGTCCGTTTTTTATTCATTTCGAATGAAAATATCTGTTGATCTGGAAGATTTCTTTATTGCTTTCTGTTAGCTGTTTTTTTACAATGAAACAAATTGGAAAAGAAAAGGGGCTGTTTGAGATGAAAATATATACGCGAACTGGGGATAAAGGGACAACATCATTGATTTATGGAGATCGTGTAAAGAAATACAATCCACAGGTAAAAGCATATGGTACATGTGATGAAGCGAATTCGTTAATCGGATTAGGTATGTCACATTTAAAAAAGGAAAAGGAAGAACTATACCAAGAAGTATATTCTATTTTCCATCGTATCCAAACAGTATTATTTCATGTAGGAGCAGAATTGGCAACTCCAAAAGGAAAAAAAGTAATGTGGGAAATACAAGAAAAGGATATTGAAATCTTGGAAGAAACAATGGACGAATGGGATCAAAAATTACCTACCTTAACAAACTTTGTACTGCCTGGAGGTTCGAATGCGGGTGCTACATTGCATGTGGCACGAACGGTTGTCAGAAGAGCAGAAAGAAGTGCTGTGGAAATTGGGGAAGATGTTAATCCATTAGTACTTGCGTATTTAAATCGTCTTTCTGACTTTTTGTTTGTCGGAGCACGTTACATTAATCAAAAGTTGCAGGAAGTAGAACGTACGCTACATCAAGAGGAAGAGAACTAGTAGATTGTTGGGAGTAAGAACGGTTTGTTTGACAAGACCGTTCTTTTGCATGTAAACTAATTATAAATAGTATAAATTAATAATTAATGTTAAATAATAAAGTATGGGGGTGCATGACGATGGGAGATACAGTATTAAAAGAAGCAATTGCAACATTAAAGTCATCTGGTGTAAGAATTACACCACAACGTCATGCCATATTAGAATATTTGATCGAATCCATGTCACATCCAACAGCAGATGAAATTTTTAAAGCATTAGAAGATAATTTTCCAAATATGAGTGTAGCAACTGTATACAATAATTTGCGTGTATTCAAAGAAGCAGGGTTAGTAAAAGAATTGACCTATGGAGATGCATCAAGTCGCTTTGACTGGGTTACGACAGAGCATTACCATGCCATTTGTGAAGAGTGTGGAAAAATTGTAGATTTTTATTATCCTATTTTAAATGAAGTGGAATCTGTAGCACAGCATGTTACAGGATTTAAAGTAAATTCACATCGCATGGAAGTATATGGCATATGTCTGGAATGTCAACAAAATAAAAAACATTAAAAAACTGAAAGCAACTACGAATTGCTTTCAGTTTTTTTTCCGTATTTTTTGCTGTTGTATTTCTCGTCGAATTCTATCCCATCTAAGTTAGGATCTAATGTAATCGGTTGATTACAATGCATACAAGCATCTACGCGACCTAATATTTTGGTCGGTTTATTACAAGTTGGACAGATAACTTGTACGGTTTTCGTTGATAGCATACCAATCCAAAAGTAAACAACAGTACTCAAAATGATTGCTATAAATCCAAGAACCATAAAGATTGTCATTACAATTGGACTCTTCTTAAAGAAAATCCCAATATACATAATAAAGAAACCAATAAATATTAAACTTAATGCAAAAGTTCGAATTCGATTAATTTTGCTTTTTTGTTTTGTGTTATTTTTAGTCATTGTTTGCCCTCCTACTTCATTCATAATATAGCATGATAATTGATTATACAACAATGATAACTGTTTAAAAATAAAAGGAATTGCTTATGAATTTGTCGAAATTAGAAAGACAATAAGTATGTAGATAAAAAAAGAGTAGGTAGATATTTTATCTTTTTTAGTGCAAAATAAATGATTTTTGTTTAGGATAAATGACGGGATAGACAGACGAAAAGAAGAAACTATTTTTTTGTGAATTCTAGTGGGATGAAAAAGAATAAATGATGATATAGATAAAGAAAAAGTGTGAGGATGGAATGTCTTATGGAAAAAGTTTTAACAAATATATATGAAGTATTTAAAAAAGATGAAAATACAAAAGGAATTGTAGCGTATGAATCTAAGCAAACATTTAATGCAAGTACGGACCATTTTCATATGATTATGTTAGTAATCATCCATAGCTCAAAAACCATTTATCAAATTAAACACTATCAATATTTACAACGTAAAATAGCAGTTTATACGATGGACGAAAGAACACTGCATCATTTATTGATTACTGGAGAATCTAAACGATTAGTGCGTTGGTTACTAAATGGTGAAATCATTTTTGAACGGGATTTATTTATGACGAAGACCATTAAATTATTAAAGGCATTTCCTGTAGACGAGCGGCAAAAAAAAATGGGTGTAGAGTTTGCGAAGTTTTTATTTCATTTTACAAAAGCAAAAGAATTGTTTGGTTACCAACACCATTTCGATTCCTATAATCATGTCGTACATGCATTGCATCATTTAGCTCATCTTGCGGTTGCGGAGTATGGTGTCCATCCAGAATTAACTGTTTGGAAACAAGTAAAAGAAATTGACCTAGAAACATATAAATTATACGAAGAATTCATTACTAGTAATGAATTGTTAGAGAAAAAATTAGAATTATTATTTTTAGCATGTGATTTTTCTGTTGTAACAAAACTAAAAATGGGTTCTTTGCATCTAGTGAATATTATGCAAAAGAGAAATAGACTATGGTCGATTCAAGATTTAGTAAGACAAGAAGAATTAAAAATGTATTCTTTGTATTTAGTAACTTTGTTAGAGTTTTTAGTTGAAAAAGATATCGTAAAAGTAGTAGGAGTAGAAACGACTATTGCGAATTTAAATGAAAGATTATATTTTGTTGAGAAAAGTAGTTGACACTTTTAAAAATACATGTTATATTTTTATACGTCGCCAAGAGGTGATGAAAACAAAAATATTTTTAAAAATAATAGTTGACTTGTTATAAGAAACTATGTTATGCTTTAAAAGTCGCTTTCGAAAAGCGGTGATGTCCTTTGAAAACTAAACGAAACGTCAAGCAATAGAATGTACGATATACAATTTGTATAAAATGCATCTCTAGTCAATTCTAAAGAGCCAACGCAAAACTTTTATTTGAGAGTTTGATCCTGGCTCAGGATGAACGCTGGCGGCGTGCCTAATACATGCAAGTCGAGCGAACCGACGAGGAGCTTGCTCCTTTGAGGTTAGCGGCGGACGGGTGAGTAACACGTGGGCAACCTGCCCTTAAGACTGGGATAACATCGAGAAATCGGTGCTAATACCGGATAACTGATTAGACCGCATGGTCTAATGATAAAAGATGGCTTTCGGCTATCACTTAAGGATGGGCCCGCGGCGCATTAGCTAGTTGGTAGGGTAACAGCCGACCAAGGCAACGATGCGTAGCCGACCTGAGAGGGTGATCGGCCACATTGGGACTGAGACACGGCCCAAACTCCTACGGGAGGCAGCAGTAGGGAATCTTCCGCAATGGACGAAAGTCTGACGGAGCAACGCCGCGTGAGTGATGAAGGTCTTCGGATCGTAAAACTCTGTTGTTAGGGAAGAACAAGTATCGTTCAAATAGGGCGGTACCTTGACGGTACCTAACCAGAAAGCCACGGCTAACTACGTGCCAGCAGCCGCGGTAATACGTAGGTGGCAAGCGTTATCCGGAATTATTGGGCGTAAAGCGCGCGCAGGCGGCTTCTTAAGTCTGATGTGAAAGCCCACGGCTCAACCGTGGAGGGTCATTGGAAACTGGAAAGCTTGAGTGCAGAAGAGGAGAGTGGAATTCCATGTGTAGCGGTGAAATGCGTAGAGATATGGAGGAACACCAGTGGCGAAGGCGACTCTCTGGTCTGCAACTGACGCTGAGGCGCGAAAGCGTGGGGAGCGAACAGGATTAGATACCCTGGTAGTCCACGCTGTAAACGATGAGTGCTAGGTGTCGGGGGGTCCAACCCTCGGTGCTGTCGCTAACGCACTAAGCACTCCGCCTGGGGAGTACGGTCGCAAGACTGAAACTCAAAGGAATTGACGGGGGCCCGCACAAGCGGTGGAGCATGTGGTTTAATTCGAAGCAACGCGAAGAACCTTACCAAGTCTTGACATCCCTTGCACGCTCTAGAGATAGAGTTTTCCCCTTCGGGGGACAAGGTGACAGGTGGTGCATGGTTGTCGTCAGCTCGTGTCGTGAGATGTTGGGTTAAGTCCCGCAACGAGCGCAACCCTTGATCTTAGTTGCCAGCATTTAGTTGGGCACTCTAAGGTGACTGCCGGTGACAAACCGGAGGAAGGTGGGGATGACGTCAAATCATCATGCCCCTTATGACTTGGGCTACACACGTGCTACAATGGGTGATACAAAGGGTCGCGAAGTCGCAAGGCGGAGCTAATCCCATAAAGTCACTCTCAGTTCGGATTGCAGGCTGCAACTCGCCTGCATGAAGTCGGAATCGCTAGTAATCGCAGATCAGCATGCTGCGGTGAATACGTTCCCGGGCCTTGTACACACCGCCCGTCACACCACGAGAGTTTGCAACACCCGAAGTCGGTGAGGTAACCTTTTGGAACCAGCCGCCGAAGGTGGGGTAGATGATTGGGGTGAAGTCGTAACAAGGTAGCCGTATCGGAAGGTGCGGCTGGATCACCTCCTTTCTAAGGAATATACAAAGAGCATCGCTCTTTTACAAAAACNACAAGGCGAAGTATAGGGGCTGACGCCTGCCCGGTGCTGGAAGGTTAAGAGGAGGGGTTATCCATTAGGAGAAGCTCTGAATCGAAGCCCCAGTAAACGGCGGCCGTAACTATAACGGTCCTAAGGTAGCGAAATTCCTTGTCGGGTAAGTTCCGACCCGCACGAAAGGCGTAACGATTTGGACACTGTCTCANACATTTTCAATTTTTAGATTGGCTGCTTAGACGTTTGTTTAGTTTTGAGAGGATATCTCTCAAAGATTACCGCTTTCTTTTTAAGAAAGTGAGTGATATAATAAAAATCCGCTTAAGGCGGGTTGTTGTTCTTTGAAAACCAAATAACGAATCATTGATATTTTGATTATATTATATAGTCGAGATTCATCGTACAAAAACCGATCTTAGAATATCGAAAAGTAAAATGTGCTTATAACGCATTTTACTAGACAAATTTAGGTTAAGCTATAAAGAGCGCACGGTGGATGCCTTGGCACTAGGAGCCGATGAAGGACGCAACGAACAGCGATATGCTTCGGGGAGCTGTAAGTAAGCTTTGATCCGGGGATTTCCGAATGGGGAAACCCACTATCCTTAATCGGATAGTATCTTTACGTGAATTCATAGCGTAAAGAAGGTAACCTGGGGAACTGAAACATCTAAGTACCCAGAGGAAGAGAAAGAAACATCGATTCCCTTAGTAGCGGCGAGCGAAGAGGGAAGAGCCCAAACCAAGAAGCTTGCTTTTTGGGGTTGTANGATTCTTTTTTATTATTCCACAGTAGCTCAGTGGTAGAGCTATCGGCTGTTAACCGATCGGTCGTAGGTTCGAATCCTACCTGTGGAGCCAATCTGGAGAGCTGTCCGAGTTGGCCGAAGGAGCACGATTGGAAATCGTGTAGGCGGTTATAAGCTGTCTCAAGGGTTCGAATCCCTTGCTCTCCGCCAGACGGAAATTCCGAATATGGCCCGTTGGTCAAGCGGTTAAGACACCGCCCTTTCACGGCGGTAACACGGGTTCGAATCCCGTACGGGTCACCATTTAACACAAGTAAATCGGTGGATTCTCACCAGGGTTCCCCAGTAGCTTATCAGCACTGGACTAGCACGTAAACGTGCGTCGGAATCCCGTACGGGTCACCATTTAACACAAGTAAATATACTTTGGAGGATTAGCTCAGCTGGGAGAGCATCTGCCTTACAAGCAGAGGGTCGGCGGTTCGAACCCGTCATCCTCCACCATTATAATTATCGCGGGGTGGAGCAGTCTGGTAGCTCGTCGGGCTCATAACCCGAAGGTCGCAGGTTCAAATCCTGTCCCCGCAACCAAAAAAATCTTTAGTGTGGTCCCGTGGTGTAGCGGTTAACATGCCTGCCTGTCACGCAGGAGATCGCGGGTTCGATTCCCGTCGGGACCGCCATTATTTGGCTCGATAGCTCAGTCGGTAGAGCAGAGGACTGAAAATCCTCGTGTCGGCGGTTCGATTCCGTCTCGAGCCACCCTTTTTGTCGGTGTAGCTCAATTGCTGTCTCTTATAACCATCT